>NZ_JUEI01000058.1:0-51587 GCF_000802655.2 Paenibacillus sp. IHB B 3415
TTACATTCAAGCGCATGAATATAAAGCTGGCCGATGCACGCAAAAAAGCCGCCGGAACCGATACGGTTCCCGGCGGCTCTAAAAGGCATGTTAGAGCTTACCTGCTAAGCTGGGAATCTTATTCCACAGCCGCTGTTCCCGGAAGACACGTATCCACAACAGTTGCAACTGATCCTGATAACACGGTATAAACTGTCATTTGACATCGTCTCCTTCCGAACTAATATGCTGTTATGATAAACGCACCATCTGCTGTTTGTCAACAGGCTCTCTTGAATTTTTTAACAAAATCTAATTAAATAATGCCTTCAAGCTCATTCAGCTCATGAATGGTGGCAATCGGCTGCACGTTCAGCGACTCATCCCAGGCATGGTTACGCTTCAGCCAGATGGTATCCATTCCGGCCCGGACTGCCCCCCAGATATCATTCACCGGATGGTCTCCTATGAACAGGGTCTGGTCTGCGGTTGAACCCAGGCGTTCCAAGGCCAGCCGGTAAATCTGCGGGTCCGGTTTGCTGATTCCGACTTCACCGGAAATTACGATGGTACGGAAATAGGGACGCAGGCCGAGCAGATCAATTTTGCCATATTGAATATCCCTGCTGCCATTCGTTACCAGTCCCAGCGGATAGCCGCGGCCTTGGCAATATTCCAGTGTCTCCACTGCATGCTTCATGATTGCCCCGTGGTGTATATAGGTTTCGTCGTAGTATTTCCGGATGTCCTCTGCCGACCGCACTGTCTGCCAAGGGAGAACTTCGCTTAGTTCTGCAAAGAAGCCATCCTTATCACGGTAGCCGTCAGCATCTCTGATTATCATATCTTCAACCACCCGGCCGGCTTCATCCTCATTCAGGTGTCCGAGGAAATCCTGTACAAATTTCATACTGAAGCTGCGGAAGGTCTGATCACGGTCCATCAGCGTATTGTCGAGGTCAAACAGTAGGGCTTGTACTTCCTTCATTCTTTCGTTCCCCTTATTTCATCAATTTCAATGATTCCCACACCAGAAATTCATTGTACTATGCACCGGGGAACAAAGAAAAGACCATTCTGTTAAGAAGAACAAACGCTTCTTTCACAGGATGGCCTCTATTTTCAGATCAGGTCCGGGACGCTTAAGATTCAAAATGCTCTGCGCGATGCGTAAGCATCATTTCCTCTTCCGTAATGTAAAGCGGGAACGGCGGCGTTTCCTTGAGATAACGTTCCGTGGAGAGCAGCCGGTAATGAACTTCTGGCAGCCAGGCATCTTCAAGCAGCGGGAGCTTGCCCGTGTCACTGATATAGTTATCTACAGCCGACTGCACCATGTCGAGATAATACGGTACCAGCTTGTCAGCTTCCTCAAAGATTTCAAAGGTTTCGCGGGACATATAGAACTTCTGTTGCGGGACCCCGCCCAAATATCGTTTAAGCCGGTTTAGATCAATACTTTTATCTTCCATAATCAGAGCAGTGCGGTTAATCGGCGCAGGCATATCTTCTTCAAATTGCCTAACAGCCTGCTTGATCTGCGGCAAGGTAACGGTGAGATGAACAGATGGCATATTTTTTTTGGCGCGTTTGAATATCATACTGAAAGTCTCCTTTCGAAGTTTATGTCAGATAACGCTTACAATTCCATTTTATTCGTTATTCAACCATTTAATCAGCAGATTCGAACTTGTCACACAAAATCCCCATTTATTAGATCATTATTTGACATTTTCCCAGTGAGTCCACAACTCCGGCGGATTCAGCTCATACTTCTCGTTCTCCCGGTACATGAATTGATGCATAATGAATTCCCGGCGGATCGTCGCATAATCCTCGTGAAACGGCTTGATGAATTCATTGATCTCTTTTTCGGAATAGACTACACCCGGCTCCAGCTTCTCCACCATATACTGCAGGGCGATCAGCTTCTTCTTATACTGTGCGGGAATCTGCCGCAGGCGTCCGTCCTTGGCAAAAAAATTACGCAGCACCGATTCCTTCAGACTGCTCTCCGGCGACTCTTCCTCCATCTCTTCCACCCCCTTGGCAAAAATAAATTTCAGCGAGGCCTCTGAGCCTGCCTGAATAAACTCAGGATTCAGCTTGAAATATACGGTATTCTTGTCTCTGCGCTCCATGATCAGCGCAGCTTCGCGCAGTTTGGCGGCATGATGGGTTACGGTGGGCTGTGACAGGTTCAGCTTCTCGGCCAGCGCATGTCCGTGAACCTCGCCTTTGGACAAAAGCAGCAGAATCCGCAGCCGGGTCGGATCGGACAACGCTTTATGGTAAGCAACAATTTTATCTAACTGCATCGGAACACGCTCCTATGGACATTTGAACATTCATAAACGCTGTTGTACGAAAATACATACCTTATCTGCTGCATTGCGTTTAGATATATATCTAATTATATACCTTTTTCAACGTTTGAGCAATGCTCTTGTTACTGGAAACACCGGGGAATGGTAAAAATCTAAAATATAAGGTACCATTTACTGAAAAGAATACTTACCCGAAAGGATGCAGCTATTATGAAAGACGTTATTATTATCGGTGCGGGGCCCTGCGGACTGTCTGCAGCTATAGAATGCCAGCGCCAGGGGCTCTCCAGCCTGATCATTGAAAAGAACTTTATTGTCCATTCTATTTACCTGTATCCGACGAATATGCAGTTCTTCAGTACAACCCCGCTGCTTGAAATCGGAGATGTGCCCTTCACCTCCCCGAACGACAAGCCGTACCGCCATGAAGCCCTGGTCTATTACCGCCGCGCTGCCGCGCAGCATGGCCTCGATATCGCCGCCTATGAGGAGGCACTGTCCGTTCTGCCGCAGGAGGATGGCAGCTTCATCGTACATACACGCAACAAGCGCGGAGAAGAGCAGCACCATAGCGCCGCGAATGTAGTCATTTCAACCGGTTATTTCGACCAGCCGAATATGATCGGGATTCCCGGGGAAGAGCTATCCAAAGTAACCCATTATTTCGGTGAAGCCCATCCGTATTCCGGCATGAAGGTTGCCGTTATCGGGGGAAGCAACTCGGCGGTTGATGCCGCTCTGGAACTTATCCGGGTCGGTGCCAAGGTGGATATGGTCTACCGTGGAAGCAGTATTTCGGAGAATATTAAGCCATGGGTGCGTCCGATTTTTGAGAGCATGGTCCAGAAAGGGAACATTACTCTCCATCTGGAGTCACGGGTAACGGAAATCACCCCGTCTTCTGCAGTCGTCACGGCAGGCAGCGGGGAGACCCGCATCCTTGATAATGACTTCGTCCTTGCCATGACCGGCTTCCGTCCGAGCAGAACCCTGTTATCCTCGGCAGGTGTGCTGATGGATGATTCCCTCGATAAACCTGCCTTCAATCCTTCTACGATGGAGAGCAATATTCCCGGTATCTATGTCGCAGGCGTTATCGCGTCCGGACGGAACGCCAATGAGGTATTCATCGAGAGCGGTCGGGGGCACGGCAAACTGATTGCCGATCATATTATGAGCAAAAGGCTTTCTTAGAGAAGGAGTGCTTCTAAGCTATGGATATGACCTCGTTACTGCTGCTGGGTCTGGCCGCACTGGGGGTTATCAGCAGCAATTCTCCGGTCACGATTGCCATGGTCGTTCTGCTGCTGATACGGGTACTGGGCCTGCAGCAGGCTTTTCCCTGGCTGGAGAAATACGGGCTTACCGTTGGCATCATCATTCTGACCATCGGAGTGATGACACCGCTGGCCAGCGGTAAAATCTCGCTGCAGACGATCGGGCAATCGTTCCTGCACTGGAAATCGCTGGCCGCAATCGGAATCGGGATTCTCGTCGCCTATCTCGGCGGACGCGGCGCGGTGCTTATGGGCAGCCAGCCGACCATTGTGGCCGGACTGCTGATTGGAACCGTCATCGGCGTCGCTTTTTTCAAAGGCGTTCCGGTTGGTCCGCTGATTGCGGCCGGTATCCTGTCGCTGCTGATTGGACGAATCTGAACCCCGCCGCAAAGATGAAACAGGCTGCATCTTCACCTAATCGGGTGAGTATGCAGCCTGTTTGTTGTCCTGCCTAATGAGTTGCGCCCTGCTGTCGCTTGGGGACCCTGTTAACCATCCAGCCGCTGCACATTGAACAGTCGTGCATAGCTTCCCTCCAGCGCCATCAGCTGTTCATGGGTTCCGCGTTCAGTAACGGCCCCGTTCTCCAGAACAACAATCTGATCGGCATAGGTTATGGTAGACAGTCTGTGAGCCACAATCAGTGTAGTCCGTTCTGAGGAGAGGGCCTGCAGCGACTGCTGAATCAGATGCTCTGATTCAAGATCCAGCGCTGAGGTGGCTTCGTCCAGAATCAGCACTTTGGGGTCCTTCAGGAATACCCGCGCTATCGCCACTCTCTGCTTCTGGCCTCCGGACAGCTTCACTCCGCGCTCTCCCACTTCCGTATCATAGCCTTCCGGCAGCTGCATGATGAAATCATGGGCATTAGCCGACACCGCCGCTGCAATGACCTCCTGCTCCCCTGCCTGTGGATTACCGAACAGAATATTATCCCGCACGGAGCCGCTGAACAGGAAGTTATCCTGCAGCACCATGCCCACTGCCTTGCGCAGACTCTCCTGGGTCAGCCCTCTGATATCCTGCCCGTCCATCCGCAGGCTGCCTTCACTGATATCGTAGAACCGCGGAATCAGGCTGATGAGCGAGGACTTGCCGCCCCCGCTCATCCCGACAAAAGCCACCGTCTGCCCCGGAGCAATACGCAGATTAATATCGCGCAGCACCCACTCGTTCTCATCGTTATACTTGAACCATACTCCGCTGAATTCAATCTCTCCTGCGGGTGCCAGCAGCGGCTTCGCCCCCGGGGCGTCTACGATATCATAAGGCTCGTTCATCAGCTCCATCACCCGCTCCAGCGAAGCCGAAGCCTGGGTCAGCACAGTCGAGGAATTAATCAGGCGGCGGAGTGGTGCATACATGCGGTCCAAATATCCGAAGAAGGCTACGAAGGTCCCCAGAGTCAGATTACCCTGGATCACCTGGTACCCTCCATATCCAATAACGAGGAGCGGCGCGATATCCGTCAAGGTGTTGATAATCGCGAAGGTAAAAGCGTTCCAGCGCGTTTGCGCCATCGCTTTTTCCAGAAATCTGCCGTTAATATCCTTGAACTGCTGCTGGTCCACCCGTTCCATGGTGAAGCTGCGGATCACCGCAATTCCCTGAATCCGTTCATGTAAGTAGCCCTGAATAACTGCAAGCGCCTGGGACCTGTCCTTGGTAAGCAGCTTGAGCCGCTTATACAGAGTGTTCACGGCAATGCCGTACAGCGGCAGAATCGCAATCGAGACCAGCGCCAGCACCGGATTCAGGTAGAACATGAACCCTAGTGCAAAGAGCAGGGTGAACATATCCAGCCAGACGTTCATCATTCCGACCTCAACCAGATTCTTCGACTGCTCCACATCGTTAATAAATCTTGAGATCGCCTCGCCCACTTTGGTATTCTGGTAATAACGCAGCGACAGGCGCTGCATATGTCCGTACAGCTTATTGCGCATATCGAAGAGGATCTTACTTGTAATCAGTTGGGCAAAATACTGGCGGTAATACTCTACCGGACCTCTGATAATCACGAACAGCACAAATGCGCCGCTGAGAACGATCATCAGCTTGGACACCCGGTCAGCAATGGTTAACGCAGGATTGCCCAGCAGATCATCTACTACATACTTCAAAATCATCGGCAGCGTCAGCGGAATACTGAATTTGATCATCCCGATAATTAATGTGAGCACTATCCATTTCATGTAAGGCCGTACGAAGGTATAATAAGATTTCCATTGTTTCACAGCCTCTTACGCCCTTTCCCGTTAATTGGTTTACCCGGACACTGTTGACATTTGCGCTCCGCAGTGTTTTTATAATTTTATTAGTTACGATCGCAGTACCTGAAATCCAGGAGGATAATGATGCCCAGACAATTTGTGACGGAAGCCGTCATGATGGCGATTTACGGCCAGCTTCTCGCACCGCGGAGCCCTGTAGAATATATAGTGCCTTACACTACTATTATGGAATTGTACGAACTACGGGACAGTGATGAGCCGGTGATGAGCCACGCTGACGATGACCAGCATGTAAAGCTGAGAATCCGCGAGCTGATCAACTATTTCGAGGAACCGCTTAATTCCAAGAAGATCAACCGCTGTCTCAATGTCCCGTGGGCCAAAAGCTCCGGCATTCTGCTCGGCGGACAGGCGCAGATTACCATCATCAACAGCCTCGACAACGCTTCCTACGGGGAAACCTTTGATCCAATCGAGACGGAGCTGCTGCTGGCCTCCCAGCGTGAGCAGGTACCGATTCTCACCGACCAATTCGAGCTGATTCAGCGTATCATCGAAGGCGGAGTGCCGGTGCAGGTGTTTGATATTGATGATTTCGAGTTCGCGATGGAAGAAGAAACATTCCGCAGCTCACCCTGAAGCCGCAGCAGCTGATGTAGGCAGAATGCCTATCCGCTATGCGTTCTCACGTAAAATCCCTTGCCACTTGGCAAGGGATTTTTACATCTTTCACCGTAACGGGGCCTGCGCCATTCCTCACTTCCGGGTTATTCCTTTACCCCTCCGGCGACCGGCACAGGCTCATACTTATATTCGATATCATCCTCAGCCTCCGAATAGACAATCGATAGGCTATACCCCTCCATGTACCACAGATCCTGCTCTTCCATATAGAAAATAAGGCTTCCCTGCTCGAACTGAACAGCGGGACGGCCCGGCGGTTCTGTAGCAATTCCCAGCGAGAATCCGGGATGCAATCCGCCCCCTGAGCTATACCGGGGAAACAAACGGACATACGCTCCATTCTGGAGGCTCAGCTCTCTCTTGAACCAGGCGGCAGCTTCCGGGCTAATTAACATGTTCATCTCTCCACTCCTCCCGCATATCTCAAGTCTACTGACAAAACACAATACTCCAAATGACTTAAGTATATTTTATCATACAGCTTATTCGCAATTTGTTCAAAATTACATTTGACAATCCTTGAAGGTGGATGATAAACTCGGAACATAACGAAGCGTCTTCAAGTTATTACCAAATCAAAGAAAGGGTGAGCGCGGTGTTTACTATTGTTCCAGCATATTTCCTAACTATTGTCGGCAAATCCACACAACTGAATACCGAAGCAGCCCGAGTAATGGATAATTCCTGAGTATCATGCGTGTTACGCGTACCGTATGAATTCAGGCTAAGCAATTCTCTTCCATGTCTCTGTGCTGCGACAAGCACCGTGGACATGATAGTCGTAAATGACAGGCGTATCATCCGTTTTCGGATGGTACGCTTTTTTGCATGCTTTGAGAGAGTTATCCATTGTCCTGAAGCTCCACAATTTCCTTACCCAAGCCGGCAAACAACATTCTCAACACGAAAGGAAGGGATTTCCCTTGTTCTCCGTTCTCCGCGATCTCGGCTGGTTCTTCCGCCGGGAAAAAAGGCGCTATGCTATAGGCCTTATACTGCTAATTGTGGTAGGTGTGCTTGAATTGCTGCCTCCCCGTCTCCTCGGTAACGCCATCGACGATATTGTCAGCGGCGCCATTACTGCAGGTTCACTGATGAAATATATTGGCATGATCGTGCTCATGCTGCTGATTATTTACTGGATCACCTACATATGGATGCACAAGCTGTTCGGAGGTTCAAACCTGGTGGAGCGCCTGCTGCGCTCGCGCTTCATGAATCATCTCATGACGATGACACCGGCTTTCTTCGAGCGCAACCGCACCGGTGATCTGATGGCCCGGGCCACCAATGATATCCGTGCGGTATCGGCTACCGTAGGCTTTGGTATGCTGACCCTCGTCGATTCGACAGTCTATCTGACAGTAGTGCTGTTCGCCATGGGGTTCCTGGTCAGCTGGAAGCTGACACTTGCCGCAGTTATCCCGCTTCCGCTGATCGCGATAGCTATGGTCTTCTACGGCAAAGCCATTCACGACCGCTACAGTCTGGCGCAGGATGCTTTCGGGGACATGAACGATCAGGTGCTCGAATCCGTATCCGGTATCCGCGTTATCCGTGCCTATGTGCAGGAACGCCAGGATGAGAAACGTTTCTCTGATATCACCGAAGATGTATACCGCAAGAATATGGCCGTAGCCCGGGTCGATGCTTTCTTCGAGCCGACTATCCGCTTTTGCGTAGGCCTCAGTTATATTATTGCACTGACCTACGGAATCTATCTGGTCTTCCGCAATCAGATCACACTTGGAGATCTTGTCTCCTTCAATATGTATCTCGGCATGATTGTCTGGCCGATGTTCGCCATCGGCGAGCTGATTAACATTATGCAGCGCGGCGGCGCCTCGCTGGAGCGGATCGATGAGACACTGCATGCCAAACCTGATGTGCAGGATGTTCCTCATCCAACCCCGGTAGAACATCCGTCATCTATTGAACTGAAGGATGTGACCTTCCGCTATCCGACCTCAACCATCGACAACCTGAGCGGAGTCAGCCTTTCCTTGTCGCAGGGCCAGACACTCGGTGTGGTTGGACGGACCGGCAGCGGCAAATCGACCCTGCTGAAACAGCTGCTGCATGAATATCCGACCGGCCAGGGTGAGATATTGATCTCAGGTGTTCCGATCGGGCAGATTGCCTTGGATCAGCTGCACAGCTGGATGGGCTATGTACCGCAGGAGCAGATTCTGTTCTCCAAATCGGTACGCGAGAACATTCAGTTCGGCCATTCGGGAGCCAGCGATGAACTCATTATGCAGGCTATAACGGCTGCAGCATTCCAAAATGACCTCGGCACCTTATCCGACGGGCTCGACACGATGGTTGGCGAACGCGGTGTTTCCCTGTCCGGAGGACAGAAGCAGCGTGTCTCGATCTCCAGAGCCTTCATCTCTAATCCGGATATTCTGATTCTGGATGATGCACTGTCTGCTGTTGACGCGCGGACAGAAGCCAAGATCATCGAGAACATCCGTGAAGAGCGCAGCGGTAAAACCACGCTCATCTCCACCCACCGCCTCTCGGCTATTGAACACGCCGATCTGATCGTGGTGCTTGACGGAGGACATATTACGGAGCGGGGTACCCACCAGGAGCTGCTTGAATTGAACGGCTGGTACCGTGAGCAGTTCGACCGTCAGCAGGTTGAGAATAACCTGACGAATGAATAACCAAAAAATAAGTTATAACGTGCACCATTTCCATTATCATTATAATGTTCTGAAATATAGGAGGTGTCACCGTTGACACAGAGTACAGGCAAACGTCTGCTGCAGTACGCACTGACTGCCAAAAAAACATTCATAGCAGCCCTTCTGCTCCTCACCATCGGGGTAGCGGCTGAACTGGCGGGGCCTTTCATCGCCAAGAGTATGATTGACAATCACCTGCTCGCAATTGAGAAGCCTTATTTCCAGACTGCTTCGCCTGAAGATGCTGCTGAATATAACAACAACTATTACAAGCGCGGTGACCGGTTTGCCGCAGATGAAGTCAAAGGCCAGGAAATCCGCCTGCTTCAGGCTGGCAGAAGCTTCTATTTTATAAATGAAGCTGTAGCCCAGACCGAAGGCGAACGGAGTTTCTCGGACGGGAACCTGCGCATCCAATATGGCGATCAGGCGACGGTCTATCCGGCCGTCAGACTGTCAGCTGATGACCTGTTTTCATTTTACAAACCAGAGTTCCCCGGGATTTATAAACTGGTCGCTCTATACGCCATGTTCCTGGTCATCTCCATAATTGCGGAGTTCGGCAAAACCTACTGGCTGCAATCATCAGCTAACCAGGTCATCCGCAAGCTGCGGACGGACGTGTATGCGCATATCCAGCGCCTCCCGGTGCATTTCTTCGATAATCTGCCTGCGGGCAAGGTGGTGTCCCGGGTCACCAATGATACGGAAGCGGTCAAGGATCTGTTCATTGCTGTATTGTCCAACTTCGCAACAGGGATTATTAATATCACCGGTGTATATGTTGCGCTTTTCCTATTGGACGTGAAGCTGGGGCTAGTCAGCTTGTTCATCGTACCGATTATCATTGTCTGGATTGTGCTCTACCGCAAGATTGCAACGAAATACAATACGATCATCCGCTCACGCCTTAGTGAGATCAATGCCATTATCAATGAATCCATTCAAGGGATGTCCATTATCCGGATCTTCCGCCGCCAGAAGCAGAGTAGTGGCGAATTCGAACAGCTGAATGATGATTATCTGAAATACCAGAACAAAATGCTTAACCTGAATGCCTTCACGTCCCACAACCTGGTGAACTCCCTGCGCAGTCTCTCCTTCGTGCTCGTGCTGTGGTATTTCGGCTTCGGCAGTCTCGACGGTTCAACCTTTGTATCCCTGGGTGTCCTTTACGCTTTCGTTGACGTACTGGGACGGATGTTCCAGCCGATTACAGGAATGGTCAACCAGCTGGCGAACCTCGACAGCTCGATGGTATCCGCAGGGCGCGTCTTCACGCTTATGGATGAGCCTGGTGAGCCGGTAACCGACGGTTCGATGCCGCGTTATAAAGGTGATGTTGTCTTCAAGGATGTATCCTTCGCCTACAAAAAAGACTTCGTCCTGCGCGATATCTCCTTCGAAGCGCGTCCGGGCGAGACTGTCGCTCTGGTCGGTCATACCGGCTCGGGCAAAAGCTCGATCATCAATCTGCTGTTCCGCTTCTATGATCCGCAAGCCGGAAGTATCACTATTGACGGGCAGGAGGTCAAGGATCTGCCGAAACAGTGGCTGCGCAGCCATATGGGCATTGTGCTGCAGGACCCTTACCTCTTCACCGGAACGATTGCCTCGAATGTCAGTCTCGGGGATGAACGCATCAGCCGGGAACGTGTAGAGCGTGCTTTGCGTGAAGTAGGGGCTGACAAATTGCTGTCCCATCTGCCGCAAGGCTTTGACGAACCGGTAATTGAGAAAGGCAGCACATTGTCCGCCGGCCAGCGGCAACTGATCTCCTTCGCCAGAGCGTTGTCGTTCGATCCGGCGATTCTGATTCTGGATGAAGCGACCTCCAACATTGATACCGAAACGGAGAGCATCATCCAGCAGGCGCTGGAGGTGCTGAAGAAGGGCCGGACCACATTCATCATTGCCCACCGGCTGTCCACCATCCGCAGCGCAGACCAGATTCTGGTGCTGCACCGGGGCGAGATTGTTGAACGGGGCAGCCATGATGAGCTGATGGCGCTGGGCGGACGTTACTTCCGCATGTATCAGCTTCAGCTGGGTGCCGGTGCCGGAAACGGGGTAGAGGCACTTGCCTCAGGCCCAGTCTCCTCTTCCACTTCCGCTGCCGGACTGCGTCCGTCACTGGAGCAGATTTAATCTTTTGAGGATCAGCCAGCCTCTCTGCTGATTAACAAGCCCCCCTGATGCTGTAGAAGCTTCAGGGGGGTTCTTTCGCTTGAGTTCAGAACATTTGTTCCGTATAATGGAAAGCAATACATAGGGATGGGGTGAAGGATTGATGACCTATAGTCTGAGCAAGCGGCAAGCCCGGCTGTTCCTGCTGTGTCACCAGCGGCTGGTCACGGGAGGACTGAAGGAGGGCAAGATGAGCATCCACGAGTTCGTCCGCCACGTGGGCTGTATTCAATATGATCCGCTCAGTATAGCCGGACATAATCATGAGCTTGTGCTGCAGGCCAGACTCCCGGGATTCCGGCCGGAAATGGCCACGGAGCTGCTCTATAAGGACAGGCTGCTGATTGACGGCTGGGACAAGAATATGTCGATCTACTGCACAGAGGACTGGCCTTATTTCCAGAGGCGCAGAGAAGCCGCCGCCAGGCATCAGGACAATGAAGCTATGGCTGCCATGGTCACCCATGTCCGTGAGGAGCTGAACTCGCGGGGTCCGCTCTCTTCGCTCGATCTGGAGAGCAAAGAGAAGATCGACTGGTCCTGGGCTCCGGCGAGACTATCCCGGGCAGCGATGGAGAGCATGTATTTCTGGGGAGAGCTCTCCATTCACCACCGGGTGCATACCCGCCGTTATTATGATTTTACGGCTAAGCTGCTGCCGGCCGGACTGCTCAGTGCAAGCGATCCGAATGTAACTATGGATCAGCACCATGACTGGTATGTGCTGCGACGGATCGGCAGCATCGGGCTGCAATGGAACAAATCCGGGGACGGCTGGCTCGGAATCTCCGGCCTGAAGAGCAAGGAGCGGACAGCAGCCGTGCAGCGCCTGCTGCTAAGCGATAAGCTCCGCGAGGTACGGGTCGAGGGCATCAAGCTCCCGCTGTATATGCGGACAGCCGATGCCCCGGAGCTGGAAGCGGTACTGCGGCTGGATGATGCCGCTGATACAGGCACTGGTACACAAGAGATTACATTCGCAGCGGCGCTGGCTCCGCTCGATAACCTGCTGTGGGACAGAGAGCTGATCCGCCAGCTGTTCGGCTTCCATTACCGCTGGGAGGTATACAAGCCGGTGCTTGAGCGGGAATACGGTTATTACGTACTCCCCCTTCTATATGGCGACCGCTTTATCGCCCGGCTTGAACCGGTGATGGATAAGAAGAGCGGAATTCTTACCATTGTCCGCTGGTGGTGGGAAACCGGAGAATCGCTTGTTCCGGGCATGCTTCCCGCGCTCGTCAAGGCTCTTACTTCACTTGCCCGTTCAACCGGAGCGTCCGCTATCCGGTTTGCGCCGGAAACTGTCCAGTCCTGCGGGCTGCAGGAGCTGGAATCCGCGCTGTCCTCTCCACAATAACATCACAACGTAAAGAGACTCCTCTTATCCGCAAGGTTTTTCTGCGTAAAGAGTGAGTCTCTTTGGTATGAACTGATAGGATGGCGTTACTTGATATGCTCTTCTTCAAGACCCAGCTTGCTGTACATCTCTGTACAATAGCCCTGCAGCTTAATCTCCAGTCTGCTTGCCTTGTTCTTAAACCGTTTCAATTCGCGGATCATATGGGCCCGTCCCGCCGGAGTGAACGTTTCTTGAATCCGTTCCTTGAAATAATCATGGACAATGTGGTTGCGTTCTTTCCATACTGCCTGAAGCTGGCTCGTTTCTTCCTCCGAGAATGGAAAGTGATGCTGGATTTCTTTGATGAGCTGGCCGAGTGAATTGCTGAGCTTGCGTTGATACAATTCTGATATCTCTGCGTCGGTTGGCGTTTTGCCCTGTGACAGCTTGGTCAGCAGCAGCAGATTAGTCAATTGCTGCTCCAGCGCCTGGCAATAATAAACGGACAGCCCGAAATAAGCAAATAGCTCTTTGGATTGTTCACTCTCCGGTACCTGTGTATCCTTCATCTTTCCTCCCGTTCCTGATCTGTTTATTTGAGCTGTATAGATTGAAACTTTAACTGTAAATCTTCAAGTTCAAAGGATACAGCTCATGTTATTTTGTTATAGTCCATGCGGCCGGAGCGGTAAATGTAGAATCCGGTCAGCAATATTATGTATACCAGTGCGTGGGCATAGGCGCCAAGCAGAGTCGGCACCGGCAGCGAATCCGCATTCATCATTGCATCCATCACCGGAAATACGGGCGGCAGCAGCACCCGAACCACAGGTCCGGGCACCAGCTCAGCAACCTTGCTGGCGCTGATGGACAGAATGATTGTGATGAGCATCAAGCCGGCGGCGTAGCTGGTTCTGGACACCCACGAGGACTGCAGGTACAGGGAGACTGCAATACCCAACATACCAAGTAGAGCATGTCCGGTAAAAGCAAGCAGGATCCGGTCCAGTCCGGCCGGTTCATTGAAACTCCCGGTCACCACCGGATAGATGACAATAAAGAGATCCAGCAGCAAGGTGAGCAGGCCCAATGTAAGAATACCGCCGATACTGTAACGGCGGGCACTGCGGAGCTGGACGATAACCACCTGTTTCTGTACCGCATGCTCATGATTCAGAAAGCTTAACCCCAGCCAGCAGCAGGCTACAAATAGAAAGACTGCTGTAGCGGAGTAGCTGTTCATTACAGGATTAGGCTTATAGGAATACAAGATTAACACGGCTATAATAATGCCGGCAACCGGACCGAAATACCGCTGGGAGACACTGTAGCTGCGCAAAAAATATCCGATGAGAGCCTTCATCCGCGTCCACTCCCATTCTCTTCCTTCGGGTCCATCCACTCTGTTATACCGCTTAAGCCCCCGAGACGTTCAACCGAAACAATTGAACCGCCTGCTGCAAGAATCTGCTGCAGGCAAGTATCTGACATCTTCTGGTCTACAGTCAATCCTGTACAGGCTGCACCTGCAGAATCCGGTACTGGCGGCAGCATATGGAGCACTCCAGGCAACGCCTTTACCGCCTGTTGTTCCACTGGCGGAAGGTCTGTGTAGACGATGTGAACTGACGGCACCGCCCGCAGGTTCTCTGCTCCATGGATTGTCCGGATGATCCGCCCTTCCTGCAGCACATACACGGCATCCGCCAGAGCTTCAACGGTCTGGGGCTCGTGCACGGAGAAGACCAGTGCCGTCCCTTCCGACTTCAGCTCCTGCAGCAGTTCGGTCAGAGTATGCTGTGCCGGAAGATCCAGCCCAGACATAGGCTCGTCCAGAAGCAGAAGCTGCGGACGGATCAGCAGGCTCTGGATCAGATTGACCTTCTGCAGCATGCCCTTGGAGAAGCCTGCCAAGGGGTGGCTGCGGGACGCTCCCAGCTTAAAGATATCCAGAAGTTCGCTCACCCGCGATACCGCTGCCGCCCGGGAGAGCCCGGCAATACGGCCCATGTCGTGCAGATAATCTTCCGCTGTTAATTTCAGTCCCGGAAACGCTTCGGGCGCATAACCCGTAGTCAGCCCTTGACGGCCGTATGTAAGTTCACCGGAGGACAGCCTCAGCAGTCCCGCGAGAATGGAGAGCAGTGTACTCTTACCGGAGCCATTCCTGCCTATGAGCGCCGTCGCCGTGCCAGGGCGGACAATCATCGATATTTCATGTAGAACCGGGCGGCCTCCATACCGCTTGGCTCCCCGGGTGAGCGTAATAAGCGGCGGTGCATCCGCATCTTCCGGCATATTAATTCTGTCTGTACTCTGAAGGAACATTTCGCTTAACGCCTCCTTCAATTTACGTTAGGACACAGGCCGCATGGAATCACAGCCAAAGTTCTCTTTTTACTACATTCGCCGGAAGCCTCCTTTTCTCCTTTTGGATTTCGCAGATTACTGAATATCGGATACAAAAAAGCCAGAACCGTGCAGAATGATTCCCGCACCTGTCTGGCCCCTGCTTTTATATAAGGAAGTGCTTAAATTTGTATTATGCGTATACCTCAACAGCTCCGCTTACCAGTCTGCAGGCCATTGCCGCACTGCGGCAGGCATCGATGCATTTCTGACAGTGTATATGCTCATGTCTGCTGCTCGCATCCGCACAGCGCTCACAGATATCAGCACATAACCGGAGAATCTCCACCACGAACGGGCTCTGCCGGGTCATTGCCTGGATGGCGAAAGAACACATATCAGCACATTCGCGGTCAAGCTGGATGGTCTCCCTTAGTGCTGCCAAATCATATTCTTTCAGGCTTGAGACATAGCTATAGTTACAGGCATCCATACATTTCATACAAGCATCAATGCATTCCTGATATTGAATTCGGGTCATAGCCTTAAACCTCCTGCAATTATTATAGGGTATGCCTATGTATTAACCTGCAAGAAAAGGAACGAACCAATCCCCCGGATTCAGGGGAAGGTATTACAGGCTTCTTTTGACGGCAGCCGGTCTTGCTAGCAGACGTTTCTCCAACCGCAGAAGTTCCGTGCGCAGCCCGCTGGAAGAGAAATGTTCACCGATAAATACGGCAACATCAGGCACTTCGCCCTGGGGGGTGATTTTCATGAAATCCGCTTCTCTGTAGGCATATTGAAACAAAAACCGGCTGGAGGTGTCGTTAAAGGATACTATACCCTTAGCCCGGTAGACGTCACGCGGCAATTCCTTAACAAACCGTTCGAAGGCCTCGCTGTTCACGGGATTCTTGAAATAATGCGTGTACGCCATCACATGATCATGCGAAGCATGCATCTGCCTGGCATCGCCATCCTGTTCACTATGCTCATTCTCTTCTGTTACACCACGTTCTTCCGAATAGACTCCACCGATATTGCCGAGCAGGGCTTCCGGCTCCAGCTCACAGCGTACAGCGGGCATTATCTCTGCATACGCATTCCATTTGCGCAGCACAACCGTGATCTCTTCAGCCTCTTCTGCACTGATCCGGTCCGTCTTATTCAGAATAAGCACGGATGCGCAGCGGATCTGCTCCTGCATAAGGCGGTAGGTAGCCCCCTGCTGGGAACGGTACAGCTCCAGAAGATGGGCGGCATCGACGACCGTGATCAGCCCCTTCAGCTCCACCTGCTGATACAGTGAGGTTTCGGTAACCGCATCCACAATCTCCAGCGGATTAGCTGCGCCGGTCGCTTCAATAACGACTACATCCGGTGATTCTTTTTTGACCAGAGTGGTCAGCTCTGTACTTAAATCCCCCCGGCTGGTACAGCAGATACAACCGCCCAGCATCTCTGCCATCGGCACAGACTGCTCTACCAGCAGACCATCCAGATTAACCTCGCCAAGCTCGTTCATGATTACCGCCGGCCGGAGGCCTTGCGTTTTCCAATGCTCCAGCAGCCGCTGCAGTAATGTAGTCTTGCCGCTGCCGAGAAATCCAGACAATATGTAAACTGGTAATGACTGTTCCAAGTTCAATCGCTCCCCGCAAAAATCAGTTATGGTAGCGAGTGTACTACAATGGCCGCCTCTGTGCAAGACTGCCCTTCAGCAGCCGCGGCTGCTGCAAGAACTTGTCATTGCCGGCTTCATCCCCTATCATGGGGGTTATAAAGCGTTCATTATAGACAAAAGGAGCTGGTTCGCATGACATCCGTAGAAGAACACCGGCGTGAAGCCCCCGATTCAGTAGCTTGTTATATCATTACGGTCTCGGACACCCGGACCCTGGAGACCGACACCGGCGGGCTGCTGATTCAGAATATGCTGGAGGAAGCGGGCTACACCGTTACCGGCCGCACCATCGTCAAGGATGATTATGAGGATATCCGCGAACTGGTCTATAAAAGCTCCGTCCATTCCGGCATAGAAGCTGTACTGCTGACTGGAGGAACAGGTATATCCCCCCGCGATACGACCTATGAGGCTGTTGCTTCACTGCTCGATAAGTCGCTTCCGGGTTTCGGTGAGATTTTTCGGCTGCTTAGCTTCACGGAAGATATCGGCTCTGCAGCTATACTTAGCCGGGCTATCGCCGGCACAATTGCCAGTACGGCAGTCTTCTCGATGCCCGGCTCCACCGGAGCAGTCAAGCTGGCCATGGAGCGGCTGATCCTTCCCGAACTGCGCCATGTCATGCGTGAGATCTACAAACGTTCCTAATCTAGGTAGCGGATAGTCATACGGTTACAGATCCTACAGAGGTCGTATATGAAGATTACTATCATCCCCAGGTAGTCCAGATAGTCCACCATGTTGAAGTGGTCCGGCGCCATCACTGTGTTCCGGTCCCGCAGCATATAAACTTAATTAGAAAAGGCAACCAGCCAACTGAGTTCCATTGAGGGTACCCAGCTGGCTGGTTTGCCTTTTTTTTCTTAAATAACGCATTGACAACTTCCCGGGTTGTATCTATAATATTGAACACTTTACGCGAAAGTGGTTTTTGATTAACCATTTGGTTAATCGGAAAGGAAAGAGATGAGCTCACTCCAACAATTGCAACGCAAAATCAAAACGGTAGTCTGCCCCTATCATGAAATGCTGTGCAGCCTCCATGTTCTCCACCAGCCGGAGCATCACCCCAAGAGGCTCTATTGGGCAAACGGGCTGCTCCAAGGGATGCCCGCCTCTCTGGTTCAGGGAATACACGTCATAGGCCAGTTCACGGACGGCTGGCTGAGTCTTTCGTTTACCGTGCGCAGAGGTCCCTTCCCGTCAAGTCTGGATGGCATCCGGCAGCTTAAGGCTCTTCCGGATGCGGAGCTGATCCATATGCTGCTGAACGGCAGAATCTCTCTGGGTACGATTCTGGCGTGGCAGCAAGGTATATTGCCGGGGAGCGGCAAATCGGTAAGTCCGCCGGATGAACCTGCTCGCTACCTGCTGCAGCATCTCGATGCCGTCCGGATAGAACTGTTCACAACCCTGGAAATCTATGAACGGGATTACTTCCGCAAGGAATGGGAGTTTATCCAGCCATGGGTCTATACTGCTGCAGCACAGTTTCAGGACTATGTCTCCCGCTCTGCGGAACAGGCGCTTAGCTCGCTTCATCCCCGGCTGCAGGCTGCCGGTGGATCGATAACTGCGCAAAAAGCGGTCACCTACCAGTTTGTATATGACCAGCTTCAGCTGATCTATGTGCTTCCCTCGACCTTCATCTTCCCCCATCTGCTGATGGACTGGTCCGGGGATACGATTATGCTGCCGCTCACTGTCGACATTCCCGGCCTTCCCTACAGCGAGGCGCCTCCGGAGGATCTTCTGCGGCAGTTCAAGGGACTGGGCGACGCTACGCGCCTGCGCATTTTAAAACTGCTGTGGCAGGGCCCGCACTGTACGAAGCAGCTCGCTCCGGTGCTAGGCATCTCTGAGGCTGCCGTATCGAAGCAGCTGAAGCTGCTGAGTGTAGCGGGTCTTGTGAGCTATGAGCGCAAGGGGAATTATTTATTCTACTCCAGCAACAAGGAGGCGTTTGACAGCTTGATTGTTCTGCAAAGGCAGTATTTTGAACAATAGAGCTGAATTAAAGGTTAAGGAGATGTCCGCCCGTGTGGCAAACCGCCATTGCAACCGCCGTAAGAAACCAGAGGTCCAACCTCAGAGCGTTTCCCTGGAACTTCACTCTGGGCCACATTATTGAAGGAGCCTATCTGGTCCTGGTCGCATATTTCTCGTATGTTTATTTGATTCAAGGGGATTTGGATGACAAATTCGCCCTTTATACCGGAACTCATAACTATCTGGCATTCGCCATCATCGGCGGCACTTTGAATATTTTCTGCGTCAGCATGATGATGAATGTCTCCAGGTCGCTAATCACCGAATGGAGGGAAGGCACACTTGAGGCGCTGCTGCTCTCGCCTTCCAGCAGGAACGGCTATTTCCTGGGAACGGCCGTGCAGCAATTTTACCGCAGCGGGCTGATCCTGGCGGCTGTTCTCGCTTTCGGCATTCTGGCCGGCTTACGGCTCCCGGCCCCTCATCTGCTGTCTGTGTTGGCCGGAGCCTTCCTCTTTATCCTGTCTACCTATGCAATGGCACTGGTGATGGGCAGTGTGATGCTGCTTACACGTGATACATACATCGTGCAGAATACGTTGTTCACCGTAACAACCCTGCTCTGCGGGTTCCAGTTCCCGCGCCAGTATTTGCCCCGGTTCCTGCAGATGGCAGCGGAGATCTTCCCGCTTACCACTTCGCTCCAGCTACTGCGCGGCGCTCTGCTGACCGGGAAGACGGTATCTTTGACAGACCTCCTGCCAGCACTTCTGCTCAGTCTGGTCTATATTGCAGTAGGGTTATGGTGCATCTCCAGGGTGGAACGCCGTTTATTCGAGAAATTCTAAATAAGAGAGGCTGATGTCCAAGTGATCCGCATGAATGAGGTTACCAAAATCTATCAGACCAAAAACAGGCTTGGCCTGTTCCGCTCTGAAATCAAGCTTCACACCGCTGTCAAGGCATTGTCGTTAACCATTGAACCGGGTGAGGTTGTCGGACTGCTCGGCCTGAACGGAGCAGGCAAAACCACAACCATCCGCATGCTCTCCACCCTGCTCGATCCGACTTCGGGGAGTATAGAGGTGGATGGACTCTCCATGGATGATAACCGGAAAGCTATCCAATCGAAGGTGAACATGATTCCCGGCGGTGAACGGATGCTGTACTGGCGGCTAACCGGCAGGGAGAACCTGGAGTATTTCGGCAGGCTGTACGGACTCAGCAGCCTGGCAATCCGCCGGGAAAGCAGCAGGCTGCTGGAGGAGGTTGGACTGGCTGAAGCGGCTGACCAGCCGGTCGAGCAGTACTCCAAAGGGATGAAGCAGCGGCTGCAGATCGCCCGCGGATTAATCAATGATCCGGCTTACTTATTCCTTGATGAACCTACACTGGGGCTTGATGCACCCATTGCACGGCAGCTGCGCGGAACGGTACGGAAGCTCGCCAAGGAACAAGGCAAAGGCATTCTGCTGACCAGCCATTATCTGCAGGAGGTTGAAGAGCTATGCGACCGGGTGTATATACTGCGCCGCGGCGAGCTGCTGCTCTGCGACAAACCGGAGGCTATCGTCTCGCAGATTGCCGGTTCGCAGACCGCGCATCTGGATGTAAGCGGATGGGACGAGTGCCTCCGGCCGCTGCTGCTTGCCCATCTGGGAGCACTGGGTCATCCGGCGCAACTGGCGGGCGGGCAACACGTTGCCGGACTACTCTCTTCCAGCCCTAATGAGACCTATAGAATCTCTGTACAAACGCCTGCAGCGGACAGGCTGATTACAGAGCTGCTTCCCTGGGTGAGTGATCACGGTCTGCACATCCACAGCTTTTCCTGCGAAAAGCCTACCTTAGAGGATGCCATTATCCTCCTCTCGGAAGAGCGGGCCTCATGAGACCCGGCGGCCTATGGATGACAATTGCCGCTGAACTTACGAAGCAGCACAGAAACCGCCGGAAGGGACGGGCAACCTTCTTCTCCCTGCTCTTCTGGCCTATCATCAGCTTCTTGACCTCTTATTACACGATGAAGCCCTACCGGACCGGGGAAGGCTCTGTGTTATCGCGGATCATCCCGGATGAACGTATCCCGTTGTTTTTGCTGAGCGGCTACTTAGTATTCCAGCTGTTCTGGACGGTGGTGGAAGCTGCCTGGATTTTTGAGCAGGAGCGTAAGGACGGTACTGTCGAGACCGTCTTCCTGACTCCGGCATCCAAAATAGCCTTTCTGTATGGACGTTCCCTCTATTCCTTATTGCATGGAATATGGATGTTCGCGGCCTTCTCCATTCTGACGTTTGTGTATGTCGCTGACGCTGCGTCCGTGAATTGGCCGGCGCTAATCCTTGCTCTGCTGCTGATTGTAATTGCCGCTATCATCTGGGGGGCAATGCTAAGTGCGGTGTCGCTGTTCTCCCGGGAATCCTCATTTCTCTATTATATCTTTCAGACTCCGATGGAGTTGTTCGGGGGAGTCCGCATTCCTCCTGCCGTCTTCCCGGCGTGGGCAACGGGGCTGTCCGCCCTGTTCCCGGTGACATACAGCCTGATTCTGGTACGCGGAGCATTATACGGCACTACCGGCCGGGTCTGGTGGCTGGCGCTGACCGTTCTGGTGGCGGGCAGTCTTCTGCTTGCCGGTTGCACCCGGTACATCCTGTACCGCGCAGAGCGCCATGCCCGCCTGAAGGGTAACTGGAGCATGTTCTAGACAAGCTCCCCCCGCAAAGGAGGGCTTTAACTTCGAGGATGACTCAGTCCGCTTCAGCATATAAGCCCCTTCCGGGGAAAGCGGCCGGGAGTCCGAATATTGACCCGAGCCATAGCTCGATAAACCGCCTTTTGACCAAATTCAACATAGCCATTTCAAAAAAACCGGTTGTCTATGAATGCGTTATGCTGCACCCGGAAGAAAACTTCACCGGTACGTCCCCAGCACCCGGTCGTATATATCCTCAATCAGCCGCAGACCGCCGTTATATCCGGCATACCCGCAGTTCAGAATCAGTCTGTAGGTAATCGGCACACTGACAGGCAACAGATCGGCCCCAAGCTCGGCGGCAAGATCGCGTTCCCAGCCGCTGCCCAGAATAAGCGCACGCTGCGCGGGTTTACCCAGCCGGATCGCCTCCTGGATAGCGCCTCCGTCCTCCACAAACTCCACATTGGCCGAACGCCTGGAGGAGATGCTGCGGAACCGTTCCACAATCGCAGCGCGGTATTCCTCCGGTGTATTATCCACGACATATTGCGTCTGTGCCGGCAGAATACCCAGCTCATTGAGCAGGTATTTGGCAAGTCCGACCGCGTAAGATGCATCCAGCATCGTATAGAACACCCGGGGCAGGCCATACCGGAATTCCAGCATGAAATCTGCAGTCCGTTCAATATGGGCATAGAATTTCCGTTCCTCATCTGCAATAAAAGCTTCCGCCGCCGCTCTGTCCAGACTGCTGAAATCTGCGACTTCCCGTAGGAAACGGCCGGTCTCTATCCCGCCGACAGGCAGATAAGGAAAATGATAGAACGGTGTGCCATATTTAGCCTCCAGCAGCTCAGCACTCTTCAGTCCGGGCCAGGCGGACACCACGATGTTGAACTCGGCCCGGGGAATGCTCAGCCACTCCTCTACCCCGCCGGACTCCGGTCCGAACAGCACACTTACCTTAAGACCGATACCGGTCAGGATACGCTTCAGCTCCTGCAGATTCCCGATCCAATACGGGTCCTGGTAAGGCACCGAAGCGAACAGATTGACTAGTCCCGGAATGACAGAGGTTTTGTCGGCAGCGAATTTATCGACATACTGCTCAACAATGGCCTTGATAATCAGATCATGACTGACATAATTATTGCTCTTGAATCCGCCGGTTTCAGCATAGACCACCGATTTGCCTGCTGCCTGGAATTCACGGGTCACCTGTCCCACATCATCCCCTACAATATCCGAGGTGCAGCCGGTAAGCACCACAAACAGATCCGCATCAATCACCTTGAAGGCTCCGTCAATCACGCCACGCAGCTTGTTCTCCCCGCCGAAGACAATCTCCGCTTCACTGGAATTGGTGCAGGGAATCGTACTTCCGCCCGCATAGCCTTCCCCCTGCCCCAGAAATCCATGGATCTTGGTGCTGCAGCCCGGTCCGGCATGGACTACAGGAACAGCGCGGTGGATGGCGATCACCGATTGCTGTACGCCAAGCGCGCAGGAGTAGCGCGGCTGTTCAATAAGCTTGGACATGAACGTTGCCTCCCAGGAAAGTATACGGCGGCTGCTCCATCCACCATTTGGTGTAGGGCATGGTGCTGTGTTTGGCCAAATTGGTCACGAACTCCTTATTATCCAGCGTTTCCAGGATACGTTCGGCATAATTCAGCAGTCCCTGATACCCCCAGCTGAAATGCTCATCCCCGATTAATAGCGTAGGAATGCCAAGCTTCGCTCCCCAATGCGTCATGCCCCCATGGCGGGCAATCATCAGATCGGGCCGCACCCGGTTCAGAATGTTCGCCAGTTCATATGCCTGCTTGTTGCAGACATTGTAATTTGGAATATCCCCATAGGTCTTGACCGTATGATCAAGCATATCTGCAGCCGGATCGCCATTATCGTACACCGGGTCATGATGAAAAATCGCCGCTCCCTGCACATCAATGCCCAGCTCGCGCAGAAGCGCAATCAGGGCATGACCATGTGCCGAACCGGCCGTGATATAGCAGGTCGTCCCTGTCAGCCTGGCTCTGTATTCTTCCAGCTTCGGCAGAACCGCGGCCTTCTCTACAGCGATGATCTCCTCGATCTCCTGTTCACGGCCCAGCACCCGGCCAAGCTCCCGCATCCAGGCATCAGTTCCTGCCAGGCCATACGCAACCGGTGCTTTGATCTCCGGCACACCGTAGACCTGTTCCAGCGCTGCTCCCAGATATGTGCCCAGTGTCGGGCAGATCTGAATGGTTGCTGCAGCTTCCGAGATCCGCTCCAGCTGAGCTACTGTGGAGAACGGAACGATATAATCCGCCTCATAACCCAGCTTGTTCAGCAGACCGGAGAACACATCGCTGCCCCAAAAGTTGATGATATTTACTTTGTTTGTCTTCTTCTCCGGCGGCTTAACGATCTTGCGGACGATGGAGTGATAAGCGGAGTCGAACCCCGAAGTCCAGATCTTTGATTTGAACCCTTCGCAGAAGCAGGTGACCACGGGAATGCCCAGCTCCCGGGTCATTTTATTCGTCACGCTCTCCACATCGTCCCCGATAATTCCCGAAGCACAGGAGGTGGTTACGAAGATGGCCTTCGGCTTCGCCCGTTCAAAAGCAAGCCGAATTGTCGCCTCCAGCTTCCGTGCCCCGCCGAATACAGTATCCATCTCTTCAATATTTGTATTGAAATATCTGCCGATCACCGGAGGAAGATCACGTTCCATCTGTCCTACCCGGTAGACGAAGTTATAGCCGAAGAAATCTCCGGCACAGCCTACAGGCGCATGATTCACCATCGCCGCGTCTGTAATCATTGATAATTGACAAAAAGCATTGCCGGAGCTGCAGCCCATGCACTGGCTGAAGGAGCGGGAACCGTCCTTCAGGCCCCCGGCGTTCGAGCAGCTTACCAGGCCTGCGGCAGTGCCGGAGAACCCGGTAATCGACCCCAGCCGGAGCTCACGGACCGGAACCTCGGGGGTGTTCAAATTCACTTTGCTCATGTTCTTCTCCCTTTCCTTGTCGCGGCCGGATGGCCTACAGATAGTACTCCAGACTTGCGCTGCTGCCGGCAAAATGCAGGGTCTCCAGAATCCGGGAGCGCAAAAAGACAAACTCCGAGCTGCCCCGGTCACGGGGATGCTCCATTTCCACCTCAATAATCTCCTTGATCTGTCCCGGCCTTGCCGACATAATGACGATCCTGTCGCTGAGATACACCGCCTCATCGACATCATGGGTAACCAGGATCATTGTTGTGCCGTGCAGCCTCCACAGCCGCAATAGTTCATCCTGCAGATTCATCCGTGTAAAAGCATCCAGCGCCCCCAGCGGCTCATCCAGCATCAGTACCTTGGGCTGGTTGATCAGCGCGCGGGCCAGCGAGGCGCGCTGGGCCATGCCGCCGGATACCTGATGGGGATAGGCATTGCCGAAGCCGTCCAGCCCGACCATGCTAATGAATTCATCAGGCTTCCTGCGGTTCTCCTGGTAGACTTTACGGGCCTTCAGCCCAGCGGCAATGTTCTCGCGGATCGTCATCCACGGAAACAGGTTTGCCTGCTGAAATACATAACCCCTCTCATAATGCGGCCCCTGAATCCGCTCGCCATCCAGTGTGATTTCACCGCTTGCACACTCGTCCAGGCCGGCGATCAGGCGCATAAGCGTTGTTTTGCCGCAGCCGCTGGGACCGATGAAGGAGACGAAGCTGCCGGATTCAATCTCCAGCTCCACCTCCTTGAGCGCTTCCACCCTGCGTCCCGTATCCTCTTCATAGCTGCGGCTCACCTTGCGGATACTCACAGCACCGCTGACCTCCTGAAAGGACTCCGGCTCCCCCGCCTTAACAGCTTCCACTGATGTCCCTCCTACGATATCCCTCCGGCTCATTTCACCAGCCCCTTCTGCCACTTGAGCACCCTGTCCCTGACTCTGAAAATAATGGCCATTACGATAGAGAAGGTCACCGCCATAATAATGATCGAGGCATACACCTTGGCATAATCAGACCATCCTTTGGCCCAGTTAATGTACCAGCCAAGCCCTGCCCTGGCTCCGATCATTTCGGACACCACCAGCGTGGCAAAAGATATCCCCGTCGCCGTATAGATCCCGCTGAAGATGGATGGCATCGCCCCGGGAATAGCCACTCTGAAAATAAGAAAACGTTCATCCGCCCCCAGCGTCCGTGCCGCTTCGAAATACGTGTTCTGCACATTGGCAATCCCGACACTGGTCATGAAAGCCACCGGAAAGCATACCGCGATCACGATCAGCAGCACTGCTGCATAGAAGCTGGACGGGACCAGAATCATCACTATGGGAATCAGCGCCGTTGCGGGTACCACACCCATTATTTTCAGCACCGGAAACAGCCAGTAGCTCCACTTGCGGTACCAGCCGATCAGCACCCCCAGCACAATCCCGATCAGGCTGCCAATCACGAATCCAATCACCAGCAGCCGCAATGAGTATGCGGTACTGATCAGCAGCATCTGCGCATCATTGACCATAACCGAGAGAATCTGGGCCAATCCCGGAACGAACGGCAGCGGCAGCACGTCCAGCTTCGTAGTCAGTACATCCCAGCCTGCCAGCACGAACCCCAGCACCAGATAAAAAGGGGATTTGTTCAGCACCTGCTTCCATCTCCGGCTGCTGATCCTGCCACGCAGGAGGAAATGCAGCGCAAAATAAACAATGAACGCAAGCAGCGTGATCCGGTAAGGCAGCTGCTCCACATCCTGGCGTGACTGCAGCACCAGGCTCAGCATTAGCGCCGTTCCAAAAGACATTACCGGCAAACCCGCACGCAGCGGATCAGGGATACGAAAGGCTTCACGTGTACGCCCTCCCAGCAACAGATTGCGGTTTACAAGGCTCATGAATGGGTCAGCCTCCTACTTAAAAACATCATAATAAGCCTTCTTCAGGAATTCGTCCGGGTCGGTATCTTTCTTCAGGAATCCGGTCTTGCTGAACTGCTTGACGAAATAACGGATATCCTCCTGGGCGGCATCGGTGGTGTAATTGAAGTGATAGCTCTCAATCAGATCCGTCACGAGCTTCACATCACCCGTCGCAACATATTTCTTCTCAATCTCCAGTTTTGCAGTTTCCTCCGGATGCTCGGCGATCCACGCCGTCGCCTTCTGGTAAGCACGGGCAATCGCAGCTACACGCTCCGGATCTTCCTCGATCTGCTTGCCGGAGGCGTATAGGAAGCAGCAGCTTTTCCCGGCAAAATTGCTGTCCGTCGAAATATCAGCCAGTACCGTATATCCGTTATTCACTTCAGCCAGCTTGCCGAACGGATCCCAGGCGGCGTAGACGTCGATTTCGCCTTTCCTGACCCCTTCCTGCAGCTGATCGAGCGGATACGCCAGCCATTGCACATCCTTTTGCGGGTCCAGTCCGGCATTCGTCACAACTACGCTCGCCACTGCCATCGGCACACCGCCGATTTCATCGACACCAATCCGTTTACCCTTCAGATCGGCGGCGGTCTTAATGACCGAACCCGGTGGAACTACCAGCTTGATGCAGCCGTGATGCAGCCCGCCGATTACCTTGAGGTCAAGTCCCTGCTGAATGGAGGTGAACCAGACAAAGTCGCCATTCGTGACCGTGAATTCTCCCGTGGTCAGGCCTGTCTTCATCGCATCCATCGAACCGCTGACCAGCTCAACATCCAATCCTTCTTCGGCAAAAAATCCCTTCTCATAAGCCACATAGCTTGGTGCTCCGCAGACGGCTCCGCTCAACGCCTGGATTTTGAGCTTGCCGTATTTGTAGCTGGCTGGAGCCGCTTTGCTGCTGTTTGATGCTGCCGCACTGCTTAAGGGAGATAATGCAGCAACTGTCGGCGAAGATGTTGAATGATTATGGTTGTTAGCAGATGTCTTTTGATTAGCCGTATTATTTCCGCATGCTGTGACCACCAGTAATGCAGAGGTAACCAGCAGAACGGCCGGCAGTTTTTTGCTAGTATTCATTTCGTTAACTTCCCTTCCCGCTTCAATAATTTATACCAGACTCTCCACAAACGCCGCCGCGAAGGCCTGCTCCAGGTCCCTGATCAGATCGTCCGCGTCCTCCAGGCCGATGGACAACCGGATCGTATCCGGAGTAATGCCTGCTGCAGCCTGATCTTCGGCATTCAGCTCACCGTGGGTGGTCTTGGGGGAATTGATGATCAGCGATCTGGCATCTCCGACATTGGCATGATAGCTGAATAGCTCAACGGCATTCAGAAAAGTACGAAGCTGCTCCTCATTGCCTCCAAAGCCAAAGGTGAAGATCGAGCCTGCCCCTTTGGGGAAATACTTGGCGGCAAGCGCCTGGTACGGATTCCCGTCTGCAGCAGGATGACTCACCCAGCTGACCTTGTCATTCTTTTGCAGATAATCTACGATTCTAAGAGCGTTCGCCACTTGTTTGGATATCCGCTCCGACAAGGTTTCGGTGCCCTGAAGCAGCAGAAAGGCGTCAAACGGACCAAGTGCGGCACCGAAATAAGCCAGATAACTCAGCCGGACTCTGGCGGTAAACGGAGCCTCCGGGAACACCTCAAGTATGCTGCGCTCCCGGCCGGTCTCCTGCTCACGCAGCAGATATTGCGGCTCTTCGAAATGCGGAAATCTGCCGCCCGCCCAGTCGAACTTGCCGTTCTCGACAATCACTCCGCCGAGTGTAGTGCCGTGACCGCCGATAGCCTTGGTAGCCGAGTAGACGATGATATCTGCACCATGGGCGAAGGAATCGAACAAATACGGAGTGCCAAAGGTGTTGTCAATGACCAGCGGAAGACCGTTCTCATGGGCAACAGCAGCTATAGCTTCAATATCAAGAATTGTAGAATTGGGATTGCTGATGCTCTCAATCAGAATGGCTTTGGTATCCGCCCGGATGGCCCGGCGGAAGGCTTCAGGATCATCCGAATCCTCCACAAAATCAACGTAAACGCCAAACTTGGGATATAAATGCTTAAGTGCGTCAAACGATCCGCCATACAGGCGCGGCGTAGTGACAATCCGGCCTCCGCCTTCCGCCAGATTCAGCAGCGCATAGGTTACTGCCGCCATCCCGGAAGCTACAGCGACCGCTCCCGTCCCCTCGTCCAGCGCAGTCAGCCGCTGCTCCAGTACCGCAACCGTCGGATTGGCGATTCGCGTATACAAATACCCTGCTTCCTCCATGCCAAACAATTTCTCCGCCCGTTCCACACTGCCCAGATCATAGGAGGCTGTCTGATAGATCGGCACGGCCACCGCATAATTATGCTCCCGCGAGTCATAGCCCGCCCGTACCTTCAGCGTATCGAAACCCAGATTGTGATCAGCCATTGTTATTACCGCCTTCTTTCCTGTTTATAGCGTAAACATATACTTCTTATCCTTTGAAGTAAGACAGCAGACGTCCGTATTTAAGCAGCGATACTCCAATATCATCCTTCGTGACAACAGCCATAATGTCCGCTTGACGCAGCACCTCCTGGGGGAAGGAGCCGATTCCTGAACAGAGCAGAAGCTGGCAGTCATGCAGTAATTCTGTACTTTCCTTAAGTATGGCCGCCCCATCCGCCTCACCACAGGCAGCTGTTCCGTTGCAATAAGCCTGGATTTTGCGGACCCCAAGCAGCCGGTAGCTGTCTTCTTCCACTTCATAGACCAGAAATTCTGAGGCATGGCCAAAATGCAGATTAACCCTGCCGCCGCCCCTAGTTGCAACTGCAATTCTCGTTGCGCGGACACCCGGGCTGCGCCCGGACACCTGCCGATTCCGGCGGACCTCCAGCTCCCGGTCCAGCTGCATAAGCCTCAGCTCCCGCTCTTCCAGGGAGTATTCCGGCAGACCCGCCAGCGATTCGCCGCCCCGGTCTTCGCCTAGCAGGCCGACGGCATCGGCCCGGCACTGGCGGCAGTGGCGCATGACCGGCATAAGCTCTGCCGACCTCTCCTGGACCTTGAGGGTCAGACCGGGATCCGGCGCCACCTGCCCGTCCCGCTCGAACAGGCTGCCCGGTGAAATAATCAGCGGCATAATATTATGGGAGAATGCCCCGGCTTCCTTCGCAGCACGTGTAACCTCAACCAGATGGTTATCATTCACTCCCGGTATCAGTACAGAGTTGACCTTGATTTTAATTCCTTTGGACGCCATGGCCGAGATTCCCTCCAGCTGCCGGGAGATTAGAATTGCTGCGGCAGCTTCTCCCCGGTAGGCTTTACCCCGGTAATAGATCGAATGATAGATCCGCCCGCCGATGACCGGGTCCACGGCATTCATCGTAACTGTGACATGATTAATGCCGCATCCGGTGATCTCTTCAACATAATCAGGAAGCATCAGGCCATTCGTGCTTAGACACAGCTGCAGATCCGGCATGTCCCGTGACAGCAGCCGGAACGCTTCAAAGGTCTGCACCGGATTCGCCAGCGGTTCTCCCGGACCGGCGATGCCAACTACAGTCAGCTGGGGCAGAACCTTAAGCGTCTGCTGCACACTCCGGCAGGCCTCTTCCGGTGTAAGCACCCGGCTGACCACCCCGGGGCGGCTCTCACTGACACAGTCGTATTTGATGTTGCAATAATTGCAGTTGATATTGCATTTCGGAGCTACAGCCAGATGCATCCTGGCGAATACCTCGTGCGCCAGCTCATCATAGCAGGGGTGACGCTGAACATTCTGCAAGCCGCTCCCTCCCCGTTGTTACTTTACATGCTAATGCAGCAAGTCCGGTGTCTACAGACTCCCTGCCCCTGCCGGAGCCGCCAGTCCGGAATCCTGCTGGACCAGGCGTTTCCCCCATTCCGCCGCCCATTGCCGCAGTTCATTCGTTTCCAGCGGAGCCGGCACCTTGGATACCGTATGTTCGGCAATGTTCTGCGCGAGGCTGCGGTATACTTTGGCCTGCTCCGAATCCGGAGCTGCCTCAATCGTTGTCTTGCCCTGCAGCTCGCTTTGGGTCACAGTCAGTGAACGCGGCACATATTCAACCACTCTTGTATCCGTCCGGCTGACGAAGTCATCCACAATCTCCTTCGCATACGGGGCATTAATTGAGTTGGCAATAACTCCGCCCAGCAGTGCGCCTCCATCCTGTGAATACTTATGAATCCCCTTGAACAGGTTATTCGCTGCATAGATTGCCATGAAATCCGCTGAAGTTACTGTATAGACATGCTCGGCAATCCCTTCACGTACCGGAACAGCAAACCCTCCGCATACCACATCACCAAGCACATCATAGATGACAAAATCCAGATCCAGCTCCTCAAACACCCGTTGCTGCTTCATCAGGGATACCGAGGTGATAATGCCGCGCCCTGCACAGCCCACTCCCGGTGCGGGTCCGCCAGCCTCCACGCAATAGATACCGTTGAAGCCCCGAAAAATCACATCCTGAGCCCTGACCGAATGATTATCACGCAATGAATCCAGCACTGTAGGTATGTATTCTCCGCCCCGCAGCGTATTGGTGGAATCACTTTTGGGATCACAGCCGAATTGCATGACCTTGTAGCCTGCCACCGACAGCGCAGCACTGATATTGGAAGTGGTTGTCGACTTGCCGATTCCTCCTTTGCCGTAAATCGCAATCTGCTTCAACTTCTTAGCCATGTCTGACACTCCTTTGATGTAGTATGCAATCATTCACTGCAGAATAGCACCCCTCCCTGACCGGAGAAAATGCACCAGACGCTCCAGCGCCTGTTCAATCGGAGCCTCGACCGCCATAGACTGAATTCCCCGCTCGTAGAGCAGCGCTCTCGCTCCCGGTCCAATGTGGCTGACCAGAATTATACTGCAGTCTGCGAGGAGGGCGGCGGTATTTTGCAGCGTATGCGTGTCATGGCCTGCTGCTTCCGCTTGCCGGTCATAACTCCGGTCCTCTATAATGCTGTAACTTCCCTCCGGCTCCATCCTATAGATCAGGAACCGGTCACACCGCCCAAAATGCTGATTGATATTGATGCCGTCCGCACTTCCGATGGCAATCTTCCACGTCACTCTCATCTCCTCCTGATCCGCGATACACAAAGAGGCCAAACCGCTCACCTCTCAGGTGTATGGTTTGACCTCCGGATTGTGGTCCAGTCGGCCCAATCTCAGCAGATGCTGCGCTATGCTCTTGGTGTATGTTTCCTGCTTAAAGCTGTTGTGCAGTCATTGCTTTGTTGTGAACTCGTTCACATAGGTATATAAAAGAAAAGGCCGGCACCCCACCCACTTACGGATGTTGAGACCGGCCTGCGGTTAACCGCTCGGCTAAATAAACAAATACCAATTGAATTACTTTGTATTAATATACCTAACCAATGCCTAAAGATCAATCCCCTGAATGGTGAATATTGTGTGATCTTTTAATGGGCGTGTGTACCCAGGTGCTCCAGAAGTCCGCTAAATAGGTCCTTTACCTTCTTCGAATACTTCCCCTTCTCTTTGCCCATGGAGGTATACACCAGAGAAGTATTGTCCTTGTTATAGACCTCTGTTCTCGCCCCGGAAGTCTCCGCCAGCTGCATACCGCCGTACCAATCCGTAATCCGGCTCACCCGCTCAGGGCGGCTGGTGAATACATGCAGCGTGATATTCTGCGCGGGCTGGTTGTTGATCAGGTACTGATAGCTTGTGTTTCCGCGGTTGTCTTCGGTGAACTTCTCATCGGTCAGTGCAAGCTGTTCATTGGCAAAAGCCCGCCGCATCGCCTTGCGGAACCGGCCGTCCAGCCCTTTTCCCTGCGAGTAAGCCAGCATTGTCCCGTCCTGATACGCTTGCATCGTATAGCTTCCCGCTTCCTTCTTGTTCTGCTCCGCGGAGCAGCCTGCGAGCAGTGTTCCTGCAGTCAATACCGCAGCCAGCATACCTGCTAATCGGCGCTTCATAACTATTCCCCCTTCACAAACACTCAGATTCTTCCTGTTAGGTATAGGATGGCTGAGTATGTGAAAAGTATGCAAAGAGCCGATTGTCTTACCGCAAATTGCTGGAATGAATCCGTGTACCGGGAGATTAACGTACCGGCGGGTCTGTGTGCACATCGGTATCGGGTGCGCAAGCGGCCCAGCGTGTAAAGGTTACCTGAAACCCCGGCCGGGTGGGAGCACACAGGAAGGGACCTGCCTGCTTGCCGGCCTCATAAGAAAACCGCGCAACCCGAATCGTCCGCCAGGGATGATTCTCCGTTCTGGCTCTGAGGATAACGGCATCCTTCATCCGCGAAGCCCGGAGGGTGATTACCTCACCCGTCCATTCCGGAACAGGTGACAGCGACCAGTCGGAGTAGCCATCGGTCACAACGGCTCCCACATGCGGAATACCATCATTCAGCTCAATACCGGCTTTGATCCAGACTTCCTCACTATGCCACAGCATAATGCCTGCCTGATCATATAGCTCTGTAAACCCGTCCAGCGAAAAGCTGACCTCCATAGCTTCCGCATCCTCCCAGGGTGCAAGCAAGGCGTGCCCGTTGTCATGCTGGAAGCCGTACATCGTTTTTTGCCAATAATCGCTGCCTTCTGCAGCTTCCGCCACAAGTGCTCCTGCTACAACTCTGCTGGACACCGGTTCGTTACTCCATGCTCCATCCTGCCACGCTACTATTCTCATTACAGGCTCACCTCTTCTTTCCGTTTTTTCATCATACTGTTGATCTGCTCAGAGCTTAGAATCATAACAATAATATACCCGATCATCACCAGCGGAAGAATCATAAAGCTGCTGCGCGCCGCCACCCAGCCCAGAAGCGGGGGCAGAAAAGCTCCGCCGGTGTAGGCCAGAGCCATCTGATAGCCCATAATCTTCTGGGAGTTCGCTTGTCCGAACCGGGCCGGTGTCTCATGCAGCATACAGGGAAAGATCGGTGCCGACCCCAGTCCAATCAGGATAAAAGCAACCAGTGAAAAGACCGCCGGAAGCGGTAAAGCCAGCACCAGCGCACCCAGCATGGATATTGCCAGCCCGCCGCGGATGAGCTCCTTGTTGCTGAAACGGAAGGTAATAAACCCAGTAATCAGCCGCCCGGCCGTAATTCCCCCGTAATACAATGACACCCAACCAGCTGCAGTTGCTGCTGAAACATCCTTGACATTAACCAGGTAACTGCTGCCCCAGAGTCCTACCGTGGCTTCCACTCCACAATAGAACAGGAAGGTAATCATCGCCAGCTTCACGCCTTTGATCCGCAGCACATTGCCGGAAGCAGCCTCCGCTGCCATTACCGTCTCTGCCTCGTCCCGGACGTTCTCAGCCTGCGGACTGCTGCTCTTGCCTGCCCTTTTCCATAGCGGCAGACTGATGAACAGCAGCACCACAAGCGCAAACTGGATCATGCTGACAGTGAAGTATCCCGTTCTCCAGGAATCACCGCCTGCGATATAACGCGACATAATGATCGGTCCGAGCATCGCCCCGATGCCCCAGAAGCAGTGCAGCCAGCTCATATGATGCGCCTTATAGTGGGTAGCCACATAATTGTTCAGCCCTGTATCGATAGAACCTGCACCCAGTCCCAGCGGCAAGGCCAGCACAGCCAGCCAAATCACGGAAGAAGAGTAAGAGAAGCCAAGTAAGGCTAGAGCCGTCACAGTCACGCTGATAAAAGTAACCATCCCCGTACCCAGCCGTTTCAGCACGGCACTGCTGGCTAAACTAGAAATAATCGTCCCCGCAACTACAATCATGGAGAGCAGTCCTGCTGTCTCAACCGGCGCCCCATAATCCAGCCTCATGATCGGCCAAGCCGCTCCCAGCATGGAGTCCGGCAGACCTAAGCTGATAAATGCCAAATAAATAATGATCAAGAATACCGTTGCCATCTCTTCCCCGCCTAACCTTCTATTTTCGTTAAATACAGTCTTTGTTCCAAAGTGCCTAGTGTCTGCACAATCATTCCCTGAATGTAATCTGCGGCAAAATCGTCTGACATTCTCACCCTTGGAATTGCAGGATAAGGCAGCGAGGCGCCGCATTTCTTCTCCACGGATAGAAGATGCTCTTCGTTCAAGAAGCTGCCGTACAGCACAACAACATCCGGATTCAGCACACTGCTGACAGCAGCTGACAGTTTGGCAATCGCATCCGTAAGTGCCTCAAAGGAAGCAATCAGTCCGCCGTCTCCCCAGGCAATACCGAGCGGAATGTTGGCTACCTCTCCGGCGAAGCCGCGTTTCCCCTTATACAGCTTGCCTCCTATAAATATACCGGCTCCCGGAGCGAAGCGATCCGGAAAATACAAATAGACAACTGAAGCTGTCTCCTCCTTCATCCGGCGGCAATAGCCAATCACGGCTGCGTTGACATCGTTCTCGATCACTACAGGTTTGCCGTACCGATGCCGGAAATGCTCTGCCACCGGAACACCGCGCAAGGCTTCGTAATCGGATACAACCATTTGGCCTTCTACTTCAGCACCAGGCAGGCCCAGCCCGATAGCCTGTATCAGGGGGTACATCTGCAGCGAGCTGTCAATCACCACTTCAAAGGCCGCCAGATCGACGCCTGAGACCGCTGTATTATCCTCAAACAGTGTACGTCCGGCAAGTGTAACGACCGTTCTGTGAATGTAGATCACATCCTGCTCTTCATGCGTGAACAGAATCAGCGCCAGAGCATACTCGTCATTGTATATGTATTGCTGTGCAGGTCTCCCGCCGCTGGAGGATACCTGCGCTCCCGCCAGCACCTCATTCTGCGCCTCCAAAAGCTGCAGCACAGTGCCTACTGTAACGACACTAAGGCCGCTAACCCCGGCAATCTGCCGTTTGGTTGCCTGCCCGTGTTCCTTCAGCACCTGCCGCACCAGGTTCATATTCACTTCGCGAATGACTAACGCATTGCCGCCAATCTTCTGCATCTGCTTTCACCTCGTTATAATAATACTTTAATAAAGTATTTTAATAAATAGATAAATTGAAAACTCCGGCTTAAGGAACGCTATGACGGTACGCACCTCCACCCAACGCTGCAGCGTGAGTCCCTGCATATTATTATGCATGGACAGCCGGATCGCAGGAATAATCTTAAGACAATGTTAAGGTTAGTCATATTTAACTGAAAGGCAAGGCAACTATAATGAACTTACGGCCCCGAGGATATGATGAACAGGAAGAGAGGTGAAATCATGAACAAAACGATTCTGGTTGTAGATGATGAGAAGGAAATCCGTGAGCTTCTGCGGTTGTATATCGAAAAGGACGGCTACTCCGTGATCCAGGCTGCTAACGGATTGGAGGCGCTTAAACGGGCTGCGTCCACACGGATTGATTTGGCGGTTATCGACATTATGATGCCTGAGCTTGATGGCTATCAGCTTATAAAAGGTCTGAGAGAACACAGTAATCTTCCTATTATTGTTGTCAGCGCCAAAACGGAAAATTACGAGAAAATTCTGGGGCTTGACCTTGGCGCAGACGATTATGTAGCAAAGCCTTTTGACCCTTTGGAGGTTACTGCCCGGATCAAAGCTCAATTACGACGTTATGACGGAGGTGTGTCGGATCCCGAAGCGGGTCTGCTGACGGCAGGCGAATTGCGTATGGATGTTTCGACTTGCATTCTTAACCTTGGCAACGGGACAATTCCTCTAACCGCTACGGAATTTAACATGATGAAGCTGTTTATGCAAAGTCCCGGTCGTGTATACACCAAACAGCAGATTTATGAGGCTGCATGGCAGGAGACCGCCATCGTAGACGACAATACAGTGATGGTCGCCATCAGCAAGCTGCGCAGCAAACTTCCCGACGGCGCGGTATCCATTGGAACCGTGCGGGGATTAGGGTACCGTCTGGAGGTGCGTACATGAAGAACAGACGCAGTTTCAAAAGAGTCATCATGCGCAGATTCATAGGTTACACCATCGGAATTGCACTAACGCTTCTGGTGTTGGAGTTTTTATTCAGTCTGTTTACATTGAATAACGGGATGAATCTCTCGGAGCTGGCGTCTTCCCCTCTGGGCGAGGGGACGGAATCTCTTCAAATCACACTTTCAGTATTCTGGAATCTTATTACAGCTGGAGTATATCTTATTGGAATTGTCCTTTTTGGGCGCGGAATCAACAAGAGAATCATGGAACCCGTTCAGAAAATGGAAGAAGGTTTCAGGGCTGTTACCGCCGGCCACCTGGACACTACACTAGACTTTGAAACAGAAACGGAATTTGGGGACATGCGAGACGCCTTCAACTATATGGCGCGAAAGCTGAAAGATTCCGAAGAACAGCGAATGACCATGGAAAATGAGAGGATGCGGCTTTTCTCGCACATTGCCCATGACTTAAAAACCCCCATGACTACGATTTCCGGATACGCTGGGGCTTTGGCAAGCGGTATGGTCGAGGAAGCTAACAAACAGTGGGAATACCATCTGGCGATTCAAGCGAAATCCGGACAGATGAACCAATTAATTGACCAGTTGCTTTCCTATTCCAAGCTGGGTACGCCGCAATACCGGTTGAATTTTGCCAAGGTTGACCTTGTAGAGCTGCTTCGAGCATCTTGTGCCACTTTGTTCGGTGAAATCGAAAACAAGCTGATGAAATTGGAGCTGCGGTTACCGGATAGCCCAGTATTTCATATGGCGGATTCGTTGGAAATTGCCAGGGCTATCAGCAATCTGCTCATCAACGCAATCCGCCATAACCCGAGCGGCAGCCTATTATACGTGGGGCTGAAGGATGAATCCGGCTGTATCGAGATACATGTTGCCGATAATGGTGTGGCTATCCCCCAGACGATCGCGGGAAGTCTGTTCGAGCCTTTTGTATCCGGCAGTGATTCAAGAAGTACCAGCAGTGGAGCAGGACTTGGGCTAGCCATTGTAAAAAAGGTGATGGAACACCATTCCGGTGAGGTCTTTCTATTGGACGCCCCCTCGCCCTATACCAAGATGTTTGTCTTATGTTTCACCAAAGTTTCAAGACACAGAAAGACTGAGGGATGAAGATGTATCGTAAAATGATCAAAAATGATATACGCAAAAGCAAGCTGATTACCGCGACGATTACGGCATTTATTCTGGTTGCCGCCATGCTGACTGCTTTGGCTGCATCGCTGACAGTAAACCTTTTCGGTGCTATTGACAATATGCTTCTATCGGCAAAGTCACCCCACTTCATGCAGATGCACACAGGCGATATTGATATGGAACAGTTGGGGAGCTTCGCGGACGCTAACGACAGCGTAGAGGATTATCAGGTGCTTAAGTTCCTCAATCTTGAGGGTGCAGACATTGTCATCGGGGACGCTTCTCTTGCCGGGAGCATACAGGACAACGGCCTTTCAGTACAGGGCGAGAAATTCGACTTCCTGACTAACTTAAACGGTGAAATCATCCAGCCAGCCGACGGTGAAATCTATCTCCCCATCTATTACAGGCAGGATGGAAACGCGGCACTTGGCAACAAAGTGATCATTCATGGCATTTCCTTCACCGTCGCCGGTTATTTGCGGGATTCTATCATGAACGCAGCGATGGTAAGCTCCAAGCGGTTCCTTGTGAGCGAAGCGGATTTTGAAAAAGTCCGTGATTTCGGACAGTTAGAGAACCTTATTGAGTTCCGGCTGGCGGAGGATGTTTCCTTCCCTGCTTTCGAGGCAGCCTATCTTAATGCGGGGCTTCCGTCGAACGGCCCCCCCGCGATCACTTACCCACAAGTAAAGATGATAAATGGCATTACAGACGGTATCACGATTGCCGTGCTGGTATTGATAGGCACCCTCGTCATCATCGTGGCATTTTTGTGCATCCGGTTAACGCTTCTGGCTAAAATTGAAGAGGATTATAAGGAAATAGGCGTACTGAAGGCCATGGGGATACGGGTATCACAGATTAAAAAGCTTTACCTTGCGAAATACGGCGCTATCTCAGGGGCAGCCTGCGCGTTGGGTTTTCTGGCCTCCCTGCCGCTCCAAACTCCTTTCATGCAAAATATCCGTCTATATATGGGAGAGAGCAGCAGCCCGTTACCCGGCTTGCTCTGCGGTCTTGCGGGGGCCACAGTAATCAGCGGGGTTGTCATGCTGTATGTGAACGGGGTGTTACGGCGTTTCCGCAAAATATCTGCAGCGCAGGCGGCGCGGTTCGGCTCAGCGCCGGAACAATCGAAATCAGCCAGAAGCTTCAGGCTGAGCAATAACAGGCTCTTTTCCCGGAATATCTTTCTTGGAATCAAAGATGTTCTTACCCGGAAAAAACTGTATGCCACCATGCTAATGGTGCTGATCATATCCTCATTCATTATGATTGTACCGCACAATATCAGCAGCACTATTTCTGCGGAAAGCTTCATCACCTACATGGGTATGGGAATTAGCGATGTTAATATCGGGGTGATGCGGACACAGGTGGAAGACGTCCCGGGGAAGGCGGCGGAAGTTGCTGAAATGCTGGCGGAGGATAAGAATGTTGAAAAGTATGCTTTGTTCACCGGCATGATGTTAGACCGGATAGCGAACGACGGAACGATGGAGAAGCTGCGGGTGACAGTTGGTGACTACTCCGCCTACCCTATCACCTACTCCAAGGGCCATGCGCCGCAGTCAGAATCGGAAATCGCCCTCTCCGTCCTCAATGCCGAAGACCTTGAAAAAGCCGTTGGGGATGAAATCATTTTAATCGTTGACGGAGCAGAAAAGCATCTGACGGTGTGCGGGATATACTCTGATGTCACGAGCGGCGGCCGAACGGCACAAGCCACTTTTGACGTAAATAACAGAGAGGTTTTGAGCGTTGGGATGGCAGTCACGTTCCGTGACCGCCAGAGTATACAAACAGCAATATCTCAGTACAGGGAACAGTTGCCCTTCGCCAAGGTTACCGGCATCGACGAAAGCATTGGGCAGATGCTCGGATCTATACGGGACTCCATCAAAATGGCTTCCGTTGTCGCTGCCCTGGCAACCGTCCTGCTTACACTGCTGGTTACGGTGCTGTTTATGAAAATGCTGGTGGCGAAAGACCGTTATCCCATCACCATCCTGAAATCAATGGGCTTCACCTGTGCGGATATTCGCAGGCAGTATCTTACACGCTCCATAACCGTGCTGGCGCTGGGCGTCTTCATCGGAACGCTTCTGGCAAACACGCTGGGAGAGCTTGTCGGTGTAGCCATCGTCTCTTCCTTTGGCGCAGCAACCTTCCATTTTGCGGTAGATCCATGGTTTGTCTATCTCGCCTCACCTCTGCTGATTACGGGTTGCGTCATCTCCGCTACCATGCTGGGCGTCTCCGGCATCCGGACACTACAAATTTCCGAACATATTAAGGAGGCTTAACCTTATGAATAACATTATTACAGGTAAAAATATCGTGAAAACCTTTGGCAAGGGTAAGGAGCAGGTCACGGCACTGAATGGAGTAAACGTAGAAATAGCAAAGGGTGAATTCGTTGCCGTGATGGGGCCGTCCGGTTCGGGGAAATCCACACTGTTGTTCGCGCTCAGCGGCATGGACGAGATTACAGGCGGATCAGTGAACTTTTGCGATACCGAACTATCTAAACTCCGCGAAAACGCGCTTGCAGATGTTCGCCGGACAAAAATGGGCTTTGTCTTTCAGCAGCCCACTATGCTGAAAAACTTAAATCTGTTGGATAATATTATTCTCCCCGCCGCGCATGAGGGCTACAAGGATACAGCGAAAATCTCGCAAAAGGCGAAAGCCCTGATGAAGAAAACGGGGATTGCCGGTCTGGAACGCAGGGATATCACAGAGGTATCGGGCGGCCAGCTCCAGCGGGCCGGCATCTGCCGCGCGCTGATGAATACGCCGGAGATCCTCTTTGCCGACGAGCCGACCGGCGCGCTTAACACAAAGTCAGCGGATGAAATCATGGGGCTGCTGGTGGTTATTAATCAAGAGGGCACAGCCATATTGCTTGTGACCCACGACGCGAAAGTCGCGGCCAGGGCTGACAGGGTTCTGTTTACGAAAGACGGGAGTATCGTTTCCGAACTACCGCTACAAAAGTTCAGCGGCACGGATATGGAGGAGAGAGGGGACAAGGTACTCGCCGGGATGGCGGCCGTGGGTATTTAATAGCCCGGCAGAGAATCTCTGCCGGGCGGATAGGAACGATTGCTAATTATAGTGGTGCTTAGGTTAAGTCTTACAAATCCGGATGCTCATGTTTCGCTTTGAGACGGCTCCAGCGGCGCTGTACCTCATTCTCGAAGCTGCGCAGCGCAGGTTCGTTCTCCGGCTTCAGCAGATGGCGGGTTTTGCCCATAGTCTTCAGCCAGGCGGAGACTTCGATCCGTTTCTCCTTGTCTTCCGGGTTATACGTGATGTTGGTCATGCCCTGCTCTACTTCATAGAGCGGGAAGAAGCAGGACTCAACGGCCAGGGAGACGATATCTGTACCGTCTTTGTCTTCACTCATCCAGTTGAGCGGACAGGCGATCAAGATCTTGCAGTAGACCAGACCTTCGTTCTGCGCGTACCACTGGGCCTTCGCAGCCTTCTTCAGCAGATCCTGCGGGTAAGCTTCACAGCCGGTGAAGACATAAGGAATATTAGTCGCAGCCATAATCTGTGCAGTGTCCTTATGCTGGGTCAGTTTGCCCTGCTGGGTTTTGCCGATGCTCGAAGTCGAAGTACGGTGTCCGAGCGGTGTGGAATAAGACTGCTGCGCGCCTGTATTCATGTAGCCTTCGTTATCGTATTCGACGATGATCATCTTGTGGCCGCGCAGTGCAGCGCCGATCGCCGGCCCCATACCAATGTCCATACCACCGTCACCTGTTACCATAACGAAGGTGAAGTCATCCTGCAGCCCCAGGCCGTCCAGCTCGCCGCGGCGTTTGCGTTCCCAGAACATTTCGACCACACCGGACAGCGTAGCTGCACCGTTCTGGAAGAGGTTGTGGATGAACGTTGATTTATGTGACGAATACGGATAGCCAGTAGTTGTAACCATGGCACAGCCGGTGTGATACAGCGCTACGATATCCCCTTCAATCCCTTTGAAGAACAGCTCAAGGCCGGAGAAAATACCACAGCCCGGACATGCGCCATGTCCCGGAGACAAGCGTCTTGGCTTCTTCATCAGGGAGCGGATCGGCGGAATCTTCACGGCCAGCTTACCTGTTTCTTCATTCTTGTTCACCGTAATCAGGCCGGTCTTCAACAGATCAAAGTTCATCGGCTTCAGCAGGCGCTTCGGCGCATTCTCCGGCGCTCCCGGATTGTGGCCGTAGTAATCAAACGGCACTTCTACGCGGTCCGCTACCACGGCATCCATTGCGAGCTGGAAGAAGTGATGGCCGTCTTCAGCATAGAAGTCTTTACCGCCCAGTCCGTAGATACGGCTGATTACCTTAGTGGTAGTGTTGCCGTACGTGAACAGTGCAGCCTTAATTTCGTTAACCATGTTGCCGCCGTGTCCGCCGACGGAATCCGCACGGTCACCGACAGTGATGGCTTTGACGTTCTTCAGCGCTTCAGCAATCTGCTTCTGCGGGAACGGGCGGATCATATTCGGGGAGATCGCTCCCGCTTTGATTCCTTGCAGACGCAGCTGGTCGACTACATCCTTGATAATCTCCGAAGCGGAGTTCATCAGGAATACGGCCACATCGGCATCCTCCATCCGGTACTGCTCGATCACCCCATAATGGCGGCCAGTCAGCACAGCGAATTCCGCTGCGATCTCTTCAAACACTTCACCGGCGTTGTACATGGCCACCGACTGCTGATAACGGTTGTTGATATAATCCGGTTCGTTCATATAAGGTCCTACAGTAACTGGGTTATTGCGGTCCAGCGTATCGGTGAAGCCAACTGGCGGCTGCTCGCCTACAAACTTGTGAACATCCTCGCGGTGGGCAAAAGCCTGCACACGGCGTTTCTGGTGGGACGTGAAATAACCGTCAGAAGCAACCATTACCGGAAGGCGGACCTTGGCATGCTCCGCAAGCTTCAATGCCATCAGGTTCATGTCGTAGACGGACTGCGGATCACGGCACATCAGGATCGGCCAGCCGGTGTTCAGGGCGAAATACAAATCGGAATGGTCACCGTGAATATTCAGCGGACCCGAGATCGAACGGCAGATCAGGTTCATAACCATAGGCATCCGCGTACCTGCTTGTACAGGCAGCTGCTCCAGCATGAACATGTACCCTTGAGCACTGGTAGCATTGAACACGCGGCCGCCTGCTGTTGAAGCGCCGTAACAGATCCCGGCGGAGCTGTGCTCACCATCGGAAGGCACCAGCATAATATCATGCTGGCCGCTGGCTTTCATGGTATCGAGGAACTGGGCAACCTCCGTCGACGGGGAGATCGGGAAATACCCCATAACATGATAGTTAATTTGATGGGCGGCATAAGCAGCCATTTCATTGCCGGATTCATATAGGAATTTCTGCTCCACTTTGGCGGAGCCTACTTCTTTTTCATAATCAATAGCCACAATTCATTCCACCTTTCTTCCGAAATTTAGACTTGAGCAACCAGATCAAACTTATGTTTCACGGTATGGCTGTCCGCATAGCCTTCCTTCTCCCGGGTGCTGGAGAGCGCCGAGGTCGGGCAGGCGCCGATGCATTTCAGGCAGCCTTTGCAATATTGATAGTCAATGCCGAGCAGGAACATCTGCGAACGGCCCTTGCGGTCCAGCCGCTCTTCCCAGACGAAGCATTGATCCGGACATACCGTGTCACACTGTGCGCAATTGATACAGGACTCATTCTCATAGACCGGAAGCATACCGGAACGGGAGATGCTGAGGTTCTTCAGGAAACTGCCGCCCGGGTTCGTGATGGTGCCGCCTATCGGCTGAGTCTCGTAGCCGAGAGCGGAAATATCGGAGCGGACATACACCGGCATGCTGTCGCCGGCAGCGAGCTCGAAATGCATGAATTTCACTTCATTAAAACCACGGTCAAAGGTCGTAATGGCCGACTGGACCGCCTGCGGATATTTCTTGCCGAGCGATTTCTCAATAACGCCCTTCATAATATCGGTATCCAGGAACGGACAGAGCCGGAACAACGCGCCTAGCATCGCCATATTCACGCGGTTCTTCTCTTTCAGTGCGATGCTGGTAGCATCGATTACTGCAATCGTACCGGCCTTCATCTTCAGCAGTTCTTTGAGTTCTTCCGGCGTCTTGGCCGAGTTCACAAGAACGGTACTGTGTTCATGAATTCCGCCGGTTACGTTAACGGTCTTGGCAAGCGCTTCGTGAAAAACACCTACAACATGCGGACGCTCTACCGGGGAGGTATCACGGATATGAGTGTCCATATCGCAGAAACGGATATGAGCTTTAACCGCCGACCCCTTCTTCTCCGAACCATACGATGAAAAACTGACGCCATTGAGTCCTGCGCCGACTACACCCGCTTCCGCGAGCATTTTACCGGCAAGGTTCGCTCCCAGGCCTCCAATAGATTCGAGACGAATCTCAAAGAAGCCGAGCTCATTTACTTTTGGCAATTGTACCACCGACATAACCCCTTTCTTAGTGTCAAGAAGAATAACATCCTTTTGACTTTTTCAACGATTGTAACTTGAAATTGCAAGCCGCGAAGTGACATATCTTGCATTATCCACGCTTTGGGAATCACAATTCTTTATGGATTTCAATGGATTTCTTTATACGCGACAGCGCGGCGTTACTTCAATAGAAGGTAATCTGCCATAAAAACGACAAATTGTGAAAATTGTGTGTAATTCCGCGTTTTCCCAAGGATGATGTGGAACCAATGTCACCCTTAATTTAGCAATAAAATTAAAAATTAAGATGTTAAATTTATCACAGAAATCATGATAAATGTCACAGGCGCCCGTTATAAAAAAAGACGAAACCCGTGATCAGTGATCATCAGGATTTCGTCTTTGGATCATATCAAGAATAAAAATACTTAGTAAGTCCACCAGTTGCCGGACATCACGATCATGGAGAACAGCTTGATGCTGTCTTCATAATAATCCTCTGCCGCGCTGCCTGACGTATGGCTCCAGAGTGAATTCAGCCAGCTCTGGTTGCCTGAGGAGGTCATTGCACTTACGCCGAACGGAGCATAGAACGCGCCGCTGTTGTAGCTGCCGAAGGTGGTTCCGTTGAGCTTGTAACCATCCTTAATGTTACCCGGAGTACTGCTTACCTTGGTCTTGATCCAGCTGTTCAGCTGATTGAGCTGGGACAAGGCGCGATTATCGCCTGTGAGCAAATAATCGGTGGTAATCCGCCACGGGGTACGGCATGAATTGTAGTTATAATTGCCGTCGTTGGCGTCCTCCAGGAAATTCGCTGCGGCCGGTTTATAGGTGTTACTGGAGTAAACTACGAAATCTGGCAACAGACCGGTGGTAGAGCTATAACCGGTATAGAGGCTGTTAATAATCGTATAAGTCTTATCCGTTACATTCTGCCAGCGGGCATCCCCGGTAGCGGACTGGAAGGCCTTCAAATGGCTGAGCATGAAATCGGAAGGACGGGTTGCTGTATTGTATGAACCGCTATTCGCCCAGTCACCCAGGCGGATGGTCCACTGGGTCTGATTGATCTCATTATCCATGATTGCATTAATGATGCTGGTTGCTGCCTGCAAATAGTTAACTGTTCCCGTGCTTCCCCATTGTCTGTGAGCCAGCAGCAGCGAGTACGCAATATCCATATCACCGTCCGTTGCGGAATCCTCGCCTTCGATATTCTGGAAGCTGCTGTTCTGTTTCCAGGACATCAGATAAGGATTGATGGAGCTTGGATGTGCTGTGTAATAATTGTAGAGTCCGTTATAGTACGTCTGCGCATTGGTGTCGTAACCGGCCATCAGAACAGTGAACAGCATACCGTAGCCATGCGCTTCCGAGACGGTCTCCCCGTCTGAATTATATTTCACATAATATTTGCCCGTCCCGGCCGGTTTGAGATAAGCGCCTTTCCAGGCGTCCCATTTGCTCTTTACCGCGTTATCCAAAACCGTCTGGGTGACATTATTCGGTTTGATTGTTCCGGCCGTATAGGTCGTATGCTGCGGGAACGGTTTGTTCACTGCAGCGAAAGCGGACCCGGCAGGCAGGATAAAGAGCGCCAGACAAAGAAGCATCAGACTTTTCCAGTGCAGCTTGCGTTTCCCTTGCTTATTCATAACGCATTCACTCCTCATGATTTGGTGGATATGGCTTCGAATCCATTGCAATCACAAACGAACTGCCTTAGGAAAAGTTCACCCCCTCACATTGAGTATCCGCCCAACTGTCTGCCGAGCTAAAGTTAAAGCGCTTTAACTTTAGCCCCAAAAAAATATCATTCCTGTAAAAATTGTATTTAAGAACATATTTAATATATTATTCCAGAGACTTCGTGTCAATGAGCATATGGTCCTGCGTATTACGTGTCTATGAAGATATACGCAGGGGCAAGAGCCTCCCCTCTGAACATGCCGCAGCAAAAAAGCCCTCCCCGGTCATGGATCATCCACCGGCAGAGGGCTTAGTTAATTGAGCCTATTCCTATATAACAATCAGGCTATTCCATATCCGGCATCATATGCTCCGCGATCAGCTGCTGCTTGCGGTTCCACAGTTGCTCGCTGAGATTCACGCGGAATACTTCAGGGTTCAGCTTACGCAGGTACTCCGGCCAGAACAGATCAAGCTGCTCCTGATGGTAGCGGCGGATCTCGTTCAGATCCGGCAGCTGATAGACCTGGAAGCCGTTCACCACAATCGGCTCCAGCATCGGCAGCGCCTCGTAGTGCTCCACATGTTTTCTCATATAAGGATGCAGCGGATTGAACAGCTTGAGCCGGACACCGTTACGCGGCGCCTCTTCCCCGGAGAAGCTGATGTAATCCGCCAGGGCTTTTCCGTTCTGCCCGATAATGCGGTAAACGGCCTTTTTGCCGGGAGTCGATACCTTCTCGGGATTGGAGGAAATCTTGATCGTTGGAATCATCTCTCCGCTTGGAGATTCAATCTCGACCAGCTTGTAGACTCCGCCCAGAGATGGCTGATCGGAAGCTGTAATCAGCTGGGTTCCGACGCCCCATGTATCAATAGCCGCCCCTTGCGACTTCAAGTTCATGATCGTGTTCTCATCCAGGTCATTGGAGGCAACGATCTTCACATACTGCAGGCCGGCTTCATCAAGCATTTGCCGGGCTTTGCGGGACAGATAGGCCAAGTCACCGCTGTCGAGCCGGATGCCGTTCATCCGTTTGCCCTGCGCCTCCAGCTTCTTGGCGGTGTTGATCGCATTCGGCACACCGCTGCGTAGGGTATCGAAGGTATCGACGAGCAGGGTAACGCCGTCCGGCATGACTCTGGCGTAAGCGTCGAAGGCTTCCTGTTCGCTCGGGAAGCTCTGCACCCAGGAATGGGCATGGGTGCCCTTCGTAGGAATGCCGAACATTTTGCCGGCCAGCATGTTGGAGGTCGCATGGAAGCCACCCACATACGCTGCCCGGGCTCCCCATACGGCCGCATCTGCTTCCTGCGCACGCCGCGTCCCGAACTCAAGCAGCGTATCATTCGGAGCTACCTGCTTGATCCGTGAAGCTTTGGTCGCAATCAGTGTCTGGTAGTTCATGAAGTTCAGGATGGCTGTCTCGACCAGCTGAGCCTCCATAATCGTGCCTTCCACGCGGATCAGCGGCTCATCCGGGAAGACAAGCGCACCTTCCTTCATCGAATGAATGCTGCCCTGGAAATGGAACTGCAGCAGCTCCTCCAGAAACGCCGGTGCATAATTCTCCTCCTGCTCCGACAAGTAGCGGATATCATCCTCTGTAAACCGCAGTTCAGCAATATACTGCGCAATCCGCTCCAGGCCTGCAAATACCGCGAACCCGTTGCCGAACGGCAGCTTGCGGAAATAAGCTTCAAATACAGCCCGGCGTTTGTGCGTGCCGTTAACCCAATGGGCGTACATCATATTAATCTGATATTTGTCTGTATGTAGAGCAAGTTCTCTCCTCAAGTCCTCATCTCCTAATAGTTGCACTGCTGTAGCGGGATCTGCAGTTGCTGTTGTGTTATATAATTTGAACTTTGAAATTAACTTAAAGCTAAAGTGTCACTGCGGTGAACTTTGGACTTCCGGCCGCTGTTGTCCCCAGATTTCTTGATTCCATACTACTATCAGCAGTGGAAATCCGGTGACAAAGGCGGTCGCTACCGCTCCTACAGTTCCAAATTCCCCCTTCGTTCCTTACAGCTTTTGATATTATCTTCGTTCAATTATATTTTTATCTATGTGGAAGCGACGACCTTCGCTCCGAGGCTGCCGCGGAAATGTCCCAGCGCCCAAGTATGGCCGTCCGGGTTGAAGCTGGCTACCGCATCCTCGTGTACAATAATGCTGAATCCCAGATTGTACGCATCCACTGCCGTATGCAGCACACAGATATCCGTACATACTCCGATCAGGTGCAGCTCGGTAATGCCGCGTTCATGCAGCTTCAGCGCGAGATCCGTGCCGCTAAAAGCGCTGTACCGGGTTTTGTCCATCCAGTAGATGGCTTCACGGTTCGCTTCGTATACGGCCTTCAGGCTGCCGTAGAGCTCACGTCCCTGACTGCCCCGCAGATTATGCGGCGGAAATAATTTACTCTCCGGATGATATGGATCATCTGCTTCATGCAAGTCTACAGCCATCACAACATAATCCCCGCTCTGCACGAACTGTTCCGTGAGCTGGCTGACCCGTGGCGCAATGTCGATGCCGGGCTGCCCTACCGGCAGACTTCCGTCAATGAAATCATTGGTGAAATCAATTACGATTAGTGCTCTCATTAGTTGATAGCCTCCTAAAGGGTTGTGAGCATACGCTTCCCTGCAGATTAGGTATAAATCGATAATAAAGGTTCATGGTCCGTGAACATATAGAGCTGTGCCGGACGCTGGGAGTATTGATTGGAGCTAAGCGGATTGCCCGCTTCATCACTTACTTCCTTTAATATACCCTGCCGGCTGCGTGTTGACGTAATTTTACGGATAAAATTCGGTTCTTTGAATTCAGGCACGACCGTCTGGATCACCTGATACAGCTCACTCAGCGTGAAATGTCGCGGCAGAAACTGCCGTGCAATCGTGGTCTGCAGCATTTGCTGCTGAATCCGCAGATAAGCATCGGTAATAATATCATGGTGGTCAAAAGCCAGCTCGAGCTCCTCCAGCGCTTCCTGCAGGGTGAACAGGCCAACCTCCCCTGCATCATCAGAGGCCTGACGCTGCTCCAGCATCCACTCCTCGACCAGTGCAAAAAACGCATGGCTGATGATCCAGCCGCGCGGATCGCGCCCCGGCTTGCTGTAGACACCGAGATATTCCAAATGGCCGCCGTCTACGCCGGTCTCTTCCTTCAGCTCGCGCGTAGCCGCATCATAGATCGATTCATCTTCCTGGCAAAAGCCGCCCGGCAAAGCCCACATACCTGCATAGGGCCATTTTTTGCGCCGGATCAGCATTACTTTCAACTCCCGCAGCGGGAGTGTCTTCGTGACCGTCTTCCGTTCGCGTTTGGTCAGCGTAAACATGACAATATCCGCCGGAACGCCGTCCGGAGTGCGGTATTTTTTGGCGTTATAGGTTTGTTCCACGTTCTCGCTCACTTTAGATCATCCTTTGCCGCAGCTATATTTGCTGTTCGTATCTTTTAATGTACCAAACCTGTCCTCTTAAAATCAACCGCAGTTCGCGCTATATATGAAAAAGGGACGGATTCTCATCCGCCCCGGGGGTATTCAATTAGTCACCGCAAGTGGATGGAGGCGCTTCTGTGCCTGCTTCCACATTGATTTTGTCCGAGACGGTATCCCTGATGACGGAGATAACCAGCTGCAGCAGATAGTTAATGTCACTCTGGCTCTGCTGGAACTCATTCACGACCGGAATACTGTCGATTTCATCCTGCAGCACTTCTATTTCCTGTTCAATCTTGGCGACCATTGCCTGATTCTTGAAGCTCTCGAAGGCCACAATCTCCTTCTGCTTCTTCTTAATGGTAGCAATCAAACCCTGCACACGATCGTGATTCAGAATTTTCTGCTCGGCCTGCTGGAAATGCCGGACCTCTTCACTGGTGGAGATGAGTGTAGCCAGCTCCTTCGCTTTGCCCATAATATCCTCTCTTACGATTAAATCACGGGTGTTGTGGGTCTGCATGCCGTATTCATTCAAACGCGCTTCTTCCTGGCTCATTCTTCTCGCCCCATTTCTCTATAATTAGAGGACTGCTGCGGCTTCCGCCAGATAGTCCCCTTTGATGTACCATGTCTTCGTACTGGTAATTCTCACCTGCACCATCGTGCCGATCAGTGACGGAGGGCCTTCGAAATGCACCAGCTTGCTGTCGCGGGTACGTCCGGCGAGTACATTGATGTTGTTCTTGCTCTCGCCTTCCACCAGCACCTCGACCAGCTTGCCGAGCATCCGCTCATTCCCCAGCCTGCTCTGTTCTTTGATCAGATCGTTCAGACGCTGCAGGCGCGCACTTTTGACTTCTGCCGGAACGTTGTCTTCCATAGCAGCAGCCGGAGTACCTTCACGCGGAGAATAAATGAAGGTATATGCCATATCATACCCTACTTCGCGCACCAGCGACAGTGTCTCCTCGAACTGCGCTTCGGTTTCACCCGGGAAACCGACGATAATATCGGTAGTCAGTACTGCATCCGGCACGCCTGCTTTGATCTTGCGGACCAGCTCCAGATAAGCTTCCCGGGTATACTTGCGGCTCATCCGCTTCAGGACAGCTGTACTTCCCGACTGCACGGGCAGATGGATATGCTCCACCAGATTGCCGCCCTTGCCGAGCACATGAATCAATTTATCGTCAAAATCACGGGGATGCGACGTCATGAAGCGGATACGCGGAATATCGATCCCCCGCATGTCGTCCATCAGGTCCCCGAATGTATAGTCAATGTCGGTAAAATCCTTCCCGTAGGCGTTTACATTCTGCCCCAGCAGCGTAACTTCCTTGAAGCCCTGGCGGGCCAGCTCGCGCACTTCTGCAATGACATCTTCAGGACGCCGGCTGCGCTCTTTGCCCCGTGTGAACGGTACAATGCAGTATGTACAGAACTTGTCACAGCCGTACATAATATTCACCCAGGCGCGCAAACCCTCTCTTTTCTTCGGCAGATTCTCAATAATGTCGCCTTCCTTGGACCAGACCTCGATCACAAGCTCCCTGCTGAACACCGCTTCCTTAATCAGCTCCGGCAACCGGTGGATATTATGCGTACCAAAAATCATATCCACGAAACCATACCGGTTCATGATCCGGTTAACCACGCCTTCTTCCTGGGACATGCAGCCGCAGATCCCGAGCAGCAGCCCCGGCTTCTCCAGCTTGAGCGATTTGAGATGACCCAGCTCTCCGAACACCTTATCTTCCGCATTCTCGCGGATTGCACATGTATTTAATAGAATAAGATCAGCATCTCTGCGGTCATCAGCCGCACGGTAACCCAGTTGCTCCAGCATACCCTTCATCGTTTCGGTGTCATGCTCATTCATTTGGCAGCCGTAGGTGGTGATATGATAGGTTTTGCCTTGGCCAAAATCCTCCATCTCCGGCGGAATCTCGAAATGGTAGAGCACCTCGATCTCTTCCTTACCGCGGCGCTTGCCTTCCCTGTAATCGGGCTGGCTGTTTATCTGAACGTTTCTTCCTTTTATGCGATAGGTGGTCTTGCCCTCTTGCTCACTTATCACTTTAGCATCGGTAAAATCAAAATACTTGGAGTAATCCTTGCCCTTGGTGGAGTTGAAGTCCGCTGAGTTCCGGTTCTCCTTCGTCATCAGATTTACACTTCCTTTATAAGTAATTCATGAATTCAGATACACCCGCAATCAATACAAAATTATATCACAGATAAGGATAATCTAACCATCTAATCCATTGATACGATTCAGCCTTTTATTCCCGGAAGGTCCGATAGAATCATGTGAAACCGGATCATAACGTGCTGAGAAGACTTATTAGGAAGCACTACGGCCATAAATGTTGTACGTTTTGCAACTTGGATTCAAGGATAGCCAGGTGTTCGGGAGGATTGTTGCAGGAAATACAAGAATAATCCTGCTGAGCCGCTTGAAACAGGTGAAATGCTGCTTTTTTATACGAAAATAAACGTAGGCTTTAGTAGGCATGAGCTTAGCATGT
>NZ_JUEI01000059.1:0-101582 GCF_000802655.2 Paenibacillus sp. IHB B 3415
GAGTAAAGAGTAAAGAGTAAAGAGTAAAGAGTAAAGAGTAAAGAGTAAAGTACAAAGAGCAAAAGAAGCTCACACCTTCAGAGTGCGAAGGCGGGAGCTTCTTCTATTGGCAGTTATAATGCGTGCTGGACACCAGGCGGAACGGCAACGGCTTAGAAATCGAAATTGTCCGGATCGGGGCCGGTCCGCTGATCCCGATTGAGGCTGTCAATGCGCTCCATGTCGGCGCTGCTCAGCTCGAAATCGAACAGGGAGGCGTTCTCGATGATCCGCTGCTCTCTGGTTGATTTCGGAATGGTGACGATCCCATGCTGCAGATCCCAGCGCAGGATGATCTGGGCAACGGACTTGCCATGGCTGGCGGCGATTTCCGTTAGCACCGGCTGATCCAGCAGCTGGCCCTGCATCAACGGAGCCCATGCTTCGATCTGGATGCCATGCGTCTTAGCGAAGCTCCGCAGCGGCTGCTGGGACAGATAAGGATGCAGCTCAACCTGATTGACCATCGGCTTGATCTCCGCATCCTGCAGGATATCCTCCAGATGATGAATCTGGAAATTGCTGACGCCGATGGCTTTGACGCGGCCTGCTGTATAGAGGGCTTCGAGCGCTCTCCAGGACTCCTTGTATTTGCCCTTCACCGGCCAGTGAATGAGATACAGATCCAAATATTCTAGACCCAGCTTCTCAAGACTGGCCTCGTAAGCGGCAAGGGTCTCTTCATAACCAAGGTCTGCATTCCAGACCTTGGAGGTTATGAACAGCTCTTCGCGGGCCAGCTTGTTCCCGGCCATAGCTTCCTTGACCGCTTGCCCGACCCCGCGCTCGTTGGCATAGACTGCGGCTGTATCAATACTGCGGTAGCCGTGGGCAATTGCGGACTTCACCGCCTTCACCAGCCCGTCACCGTCCTCTACCTGAAAAACTCCGAGTCCAACCCACGGCATACTCACACCGCCCTGAAGTATAGTTGTATCTTGTAAATGCTGTGCCATATTGAATGACCTCCTGAAGGAATAGTGTAGTTAAAGTTAAGATAATAATTAGACAAGCGGAACATTCAATCCGCAGATCTGATTCGCTGATGACAGAATGAAGACTTTAATTTCACACTGTACGGGCAAAATGTTGTACGTAGTGCAGCTTTGATTCCTTGATACTGGATTTTCTAAAGGATTGTTGTATTAAATACAATAATTTCTTCGATAAGCCACTTAGAAGACGAGAAATGCTGCATTTCATACAACAATCTTAAAATTTGCCCGGAATAAAGAGGGGAATGTTGTATTATGGGCAGGATTTTTAAGAAGCAAGGTGCTCTCCCCGCCCCACCCCGCGAGTTAATACGAGAAAAGATTGCGGCAGCTATAGCCTATAATCAGACCATACATACCGCTTGACTGCGCACACTGCCTTTTGCGGCGCACACAGCACTTAGCTTAAGCAGCTTCCGTCCGCTGCATACGCTCGTCTCTGTTCTCCAGCGCCCGGCTCCAGGCCGTGAGCAGAACGGCCCCGAACACCATGACTGCGCCCACCCAGGCGGTGTGGATCAGTCCCATATGATCGGTGACCAGTCCGCCGAGATAGGCGCCGATGGCGATGCCTGCATTGAAGGCGGCAATGTTGACGGCAGAGGCGACATCTCTGGCACCGGGCGCGAACCGGTCAGCCAGCATTACTACATAGACCTGCAGCCCGGGGACGTTCATGAAGGCGAGCAGCCCCATGAAGAAGATGGTGATCAGGGCGGCGGTCTTGAATGGAGCCGTGAAGGTGAAGATCAGCAGCACGGCGGCCTGCAGGGCGAACATATAGAATAAGGCGTTCATCGGCTTGCGGTTCGCTGCTCTGCCGCCGATCACATTGCCGATGGCAATGGCGATGCCATAGACGAGCAGGATTACAGCGACCGTCTTCTCCTGGAAGCCGCTGATCTCATGCAGCAGCGGGGAGAGATAGGTGAAGACGACGAACGTTCCGCCGTAGCCCAGGGCTGTAATGGCAAAAGCCAGCAGCAGCCGGCCGGTCGTCACCAGCTTGACCTGCTCGCGCAGCGGCGTGCGGGTCCCCTTGCGGAGTCCGGCGGGCACCAGAATCAGATTGGCGATCAGCGCGAGGATGCCGATCACCACAATGGCGGTGAAGGCAGCCCGCCAGCCCAGCTGCTGTCCGAGGAAGGTGCCGAGCGGCACGCCGGTGACCGTGGCAACGGTAAGGCCGGTGAACATAATGGAGATGGCGCTGGCCCTGCGGTTCTCGGGCACCAGGTCGGCGGCGATGGTGGAGGCGATCGACATGAACAGGCCATGCGAGAGGGCGGATATTACCCGGGCGGCCAGCAGAGTGCCGATTCCGCCAGCAGCGGCCGCAAGACTGTTACCGGCGATGAATACGAGCATCAGCAGGAGCAGCAGTGTTTTGCGGGAGACTCTTGTGGTCAGCGAGGTTAGCACAGGCGCACCGAAGGTTACGCCGAGCGCATACAGAGTTACGGTTAATCCGGCGGTGGTCACGGATATATTCAGGTCATCAGCAATGAGCGGCAGCAGCCCGACACTGATAAACTCGGTTGTTCCTATCGCAAAGGCGCTGATCGCCAGAGCCAGCAGCGCGAGGGTACTTCTTTTTTTGTCCAGAGACATGTTCTTCACTCCTACTATGGTAATCACCGGCCGGTAAGTGCTATTATGGAGTACAGATACGCAAATGGATAGTACGTACTTTTAAGTACTATAGGTACCAAAAAGTACCCATAAACTACCCGCTGGCGACACATAAAGGGATGTACAGTGAGCATACAGGAGGAACTATAATGGCTAAAAAATATAATATTTCGGTCGAGGCTACGCTTGAGGTCATCGGGGGGAAGTGGAAATGCGTTATACTCTGCCATCTGACGCATGGCAAGCTGCGGACGAGCGATCTGAAGCGGCATATGCCGAATATTACGCAGAAAATGCTGACCCAGCAGCTCCGGGAGCTGGAGCAGGACGGCATCGTCAACCGGATCAGCTATAATCAGGTTCCGCCCAAAGTGGAATATGAGCTGAGCGAATACGGACAGACGCTCGGGTCCATTCTGGACTCGCTGTGCGCGTGGGGAGAGCAGCATATTATTAAGGAGTATGGCGATAAATTCGCCGTGCTTGAGGACAATGTGCTGAATAACAAGAAGGTGGAGCTGCTGCCTGGCAGGGTGGAATAAGGCGCAGCAGACCTATGAGCGTATACAAAGAACCGCAAGCCCCGAAGGCTTCAAGCCCCGAAGGCTTGCGGTTCTTTGATGTGCCTGGTGTTCGTCCAGCTGCAGAAATAAACAGCGGGACGAGACGCTAATCCGGTTGTCCTTCACTGACCTGAATCGTGAAGATAAAGACGGCCCCTTGCTCAACATCCGGCTTAGCGTAGATTGTTCCGCCCATCAGGTCGACCAGCATTTTGCAGATGGACAGCCCGAGTCCGGTACCCCCGAACTTACGGTTAATCGTAGCGCCGATCTGGGTGAACGGCTGGAACAGGTATTTCATTTTGTCCGCAGGAATGCCGATGCCGGTATCTTCAATAATGAACTCAAGCTCCATTACCCTATCCATCGCTTGCCGGAGATGAACCCCTACCTTAACGCCGCCCGAGTAGGTGAACTTGATTGCATTGCCGATCAGGTTGTTCAGTACCTGGCGCAGACGGTTGGGATCGCCCACGAGCAGCGCGGGAATGGCTGGATCAATGAAGGTCTCCAGGACCAGATTGCGTTCCTTGGCGAGTGCCCGGAAGAGATCAACGGTTTCCTTGATGCAGGAGTGGAGGTTGAACAGCTCATAGTCCAGCTCCATTTTGCCGGATTCGATCTTGGTGAAGTCCAGGATATGATTAATGACAGACACCAGCGCGTGGCCGCTTGTATGAATGATTTCGGCCATTTCCAGGTCATCCGCCGCCAGCTCAGAGGTCCGCAGTACATCCGACATGGCAATAATTCCGTTCAGCGGTGTGCGGATTTCATGGCTCATCATGGCGAGGAAGCCGCTTTTGATCCTTAGAGCGACTTCGGCAGTGTCCTTCAGCTCGGTCAGAACGCTATTCGCCGCCTCCAGCTCCTGGGATTTAAGCTGCAGCTCTTTGCGGGTCTGATAGAGGCGGACGAAGCCGTCAATTTTGCTCTTGAGCACGATCGGATGGAACGGCTTGGTCAGGAAATCTATAGCTCCGGCTGAATAGGCCATCATATAGTTCTCCAGCTCTGAAGTCAGCGCGGTGAGGAATATAATCGGGATGTCACGTGACTTTTGACGCGCTTTGATCCGCTTCGCCGTTTCGAATCCATCCATGTCCGGCATGAGCACATCCATAATAATCAGGGCGAACTCCTGCTCCAGCAGACATTTCAGGGCCTCCATGCCGGAGGTTGCACCAATCAGCTGATAAGGGGTGTCGGCCATCAAAGCCTGCATGGACATAAGCTCGTCCGGCCGGTCATCGACAAGTAAAATATTAATAGGGTACTCCATAATTCCTCCTACTGAATCAACCATAATTTCAGCACACTCACCAGCTGTGTCGTATTAATCGGCTTGGATATATAATCGTTTGCTCCGGCCTGCAGGCATTTGACCCGGTCTTCCTCCAGGGCGCGGGCGGTCAGCGCGATAATCACCAGCTGGTCATACTCCGGTCTGAGCCGGATATGCTTCATGGTCTCATAACCATCCATCTCCGGCATCATAATATCCATGAATACGAGCTCAACGCCCGGGTGTGTCTCCAGATGCTCCAGGGCTTCTTTACCGTTCTGGGCAAAGCTGATCTCCATATTATAACCTTCGAGCACACTGGATAACGCAAAAATATTACGCATATCATCATCCACAAGCAGAATGCTTTTTCCGGCAAAGGCCGACTCCGGATTGTGCAGATTCTCGATCAGCCGCTGTTTGTCTGGCGGCAGATCGGCATGCTTGCGGTGCAGGTATAAGGCCGTGTCATCGTAGAGCCGTTCCATAGACCGTACATTCTTGATGACAATGCTCTCGGCGTAGTGCTTGAGGCGCTGCTCATCGGTCTTGCTGAGATCCTTGCCTGTATAGATAATGACCGGCAGGGTCTGCAGCTTGCGGTTGGTTTTGACCTGCTCCAGCAGATCGAAGCCGGAAATATCCGACAGGCCTAAGTCCAGCACCATGCAGTCAAAATGGTGACTGGCCAGATGCTCCATCGCTTCCCTCCCGGTGCCGACTGCAACAATGTTCACATCGGGATGGGCGATGAATTCGACAAGGCTGCTGCGCAGAATCTTGTTGTCTTCGACAATCAGCAGGCTCTTCACCGGACGGCGGATATACGTCTCAATCTGCAGGAAGGCTGCCTCCAGCTCGGCATAATCATTTGGCTTCTTCCAGAAGGACAAGGCGCCCATCGCCAGGCTCTGCTGATTCTCCTCGGCTGTCGAGATGACATGTACCGGAATATGGCGCAGCTCCGGCCGGCTCTTCAGCCGGCTGATAATTGACCAGCCGTCCAGAACGGGAAGATGCAGATCCAGCAGGATGGCGTCGGGCTTGTAGGCATGTGCAAGCGCCAGACCCTGATCGCCCTGGAAGGCGACGATCGCCTTGAAGCCCCGGCTGCGCGCCAGTTCAAGCAGCATAGTGGCGAATTCCGCATCCTCCTCTATGATCAGCAGGAGGGTGTCACCGGGGAGCAGATTGCCGCGGTCATCCTCCATCTCGGCATATTGCAGCAGCTTCGGATTGGTGATGGAAATATCGGGAACGAACGATTCCCGGAAAGCCGGATTCTCCCGGCTGCCGGTCTCGGAACCCGGCATATCCGCAGTGGCTGCGGCTGCAAAGGTAGCGGCAGCCAGCGCCTGTGCGTCCTCTCCCGGCTCAACTGCAGGAATGATCAGCGAGAAGGTGCTGCCTTTGCCTTCAACGGAATCCACTTCAATTCTTCCGCCCAGCAGGGTAGCCAGCTCGCGGCAGATCGTGAGCCCAAGACCGGTGCCGCCGTATTTGCGGCTGGTGGTGCCGTCCGCCTGCTGGAACGCTTCGAAGATGCTCCCCAGCTTGGAGGCGGCAATGCCGATGCCGGTATCGCTGACAGAGAAGACTACTTCTTCGCCGCTGGTGCGGATGGACAGGGAAACGGAGCCTTGCTCCGGGGTGAACTTAATAGCATTGGACAACAGATTATTCATGATCTGCTGCAGTCTGTGGCCGTCGGTCATCAGATGGTCAGGCAGCCTGCTGTCTGAATGGACATCGAACCGGAGATTCTTTTTCTTGGCCTGCTGTTCAAAATGGCGGAAGACGTGGTTGCTGAGGTCTTGTAAAGAGACCGGTTCAAGAACTGGAGTCATTTTGCCGACCTCCAGCTTGGCCAGATCGAGAATCTCGTCGATCAGCTGCAGCAGATCCTTGCCTGCTGAGAAGATGGTATGCACATATTCCAGCTGTTTCTTCTCAAGATTTCCTTCCTTGTTCTCGGCGAGAATCTGCGAGAGAATCAGCAGGCTGTTCAGCGGTGTGCGCAGTTCATGCGATACGTTGGCGAGGAATTCCGATTTATACTGGGCAGCCATGAAGATTTCCTGGGCCTGCGCCTGAATTTCTTCCTTCTGCTGCTCGGTAAGCCGGACTTGGAGCAGCAGCTGATCATTGGAGGCCGCTAGCTCTTCTTTCTGGGTCAGAAGCTCGTCGGCCTGAGCCTGGAGCTCGTCCGTCTGTGCCTGGAGTTCTTCCGTTTGAGCTTGAAGCTCCTCAGTCTGTGCCTGGAGTTCTTCCTTCTGCTCCAGCAGTTCGTTCGTTTGGGCCTGGAGCTCTTCGGCCTGATCGGCGATCTCGGATTTTTGGCGTTCTGTAAGCTGGAGCTGCTTCTGCATATCGCGGTTCGCGGCAGATATCTCATCGGCTTGTGCCTTGATCTCTGTCGTTTGCCGGCTGGTAATCTCCATTTGCTGCTGGAGCTCCAGATTGGAGGCGTACAGTTCTTCCGTCTGCTGCCTCAGCTCATCGGCCTGGGCTTCAATCTCGGCTTTTTGTTCCTCTGTCAGCTCCATTTGCGCCTGAAGCTCTTCATTGGAGGACAGCAGGCTCTCAGCCTGCATCTTCAGCTCTTCCCCCTGGTCTTGCAGCTGCTCAGTCTGCATGCGCAGTTCCTCGGTTTGGGCCATAAGCTCTTCGGTCTGTGCCTCCAGCTCTTGGGTTTGTGCCGTCAGTTCCTCGGTCTGCGCTTCGAGCTCATCCTTCTGCAGCCGGGTTTCGCTCAGCAGCTCTTCAATTCTGGCCACGCCGGCCAAAGTATTGATCAGCACCCCCATGTTCTGTCCGGTCCGTTCGATCAGCTCGTGCTCCTTGGAGCCAAACGGGTGCAAAGCTGCCAGCTCCATTACGGCGACCACTTCCCGCTCATGCATGATCGGGACTACGATAAGCGAAGAAGGGGAAGCTTCACCCAGTGCGGAATGGACTTTGATATAATGCTCCGGAAGATCCTCCAGCACGATGGTCTGCTGATCCACCGCGCATTGTCCGACCAGCCCGCTGCCCAGCTGAATGGGTTCGCGGCGGCCTGCCGATTCGTCAAAGGCATAGCCGGCTGCGAAGTTCAGCTGACCTCCCTGCTTCAAATATACGGCTCCATAGCTTCCGCTGACAGCGGCAGCCAGCCTGCCGATAAATACACGCGCTGCCGTCTGAAGATGCACCGATCCTTGAAGCTGCATAGCCATCTCTGACACTTGCGTATTAATCCAGGCCTGCTCCTCTGCTTTCATCCGCAGTTCGCGTTCTTCAGCGGTCCTGTGGTGAAGATCGGCTGCCAGCTTGTAGTAAGAGGCCGCGAGCAGTCCGAATTCATCCTTGCGCACAGTAGCCGCGGCTGCAGGGTTAAGCGTCCCGTCGGCGATATCCCGGGAGATACTCGTGATCCGGTCCAGCCCGTGGTCTATATTCCGCTGAATGCTGAAGATGAGGCCTATTCCAATCAGAATCCCGCCCCCGCCTAATCCATTAATGAAGATACGCGGAAAACCTTCCAAATAGAGTGAAGATATAATAATCATACTGCCCAGCAGCAGTATAGTAACCGATGTTGCTAACCAAACCTGTTGTTTAATCCTCATAGTTCGCCGCCTTTGTTCAGTTAGTACTACTAAATATATATAAGTATACTTTTAATAGAGGCCCGGCGATATAGAGGACACAGAGAAAACACCGAAAAACCTGATCTTTACAAGGCTTCCGGTGTTGTTTTCCAGTTTAAGCAGGATTGAATTTCCCGGCAGGCGGCCCGGTTCGAAGCATGACCGCCTGCTGTTGGTTTTCCTTATCATTAATGCGCGAATACGCGGAGGAAGGAAGGGTGAGGAATACGGGCGCTGCCACCCCATAAACAAACGGCTGCCTAGCGAGCAGGGAGGTTTGATGAAATACGGGTGTATTTCATGAAACACTTTGAAATCCACAGCAAACATACTTAAAATTTTGCTTGTAAGGATCATACAGAGCGTGTAAGATATACGAAGGTTTTTAAAAATAGGCTTATCATAATACCTCATATAATCTTGGGAATATGGCCCATAAGTTTCTACCGGATGACCACTGTAATTATCCGACTATGAGTGAAATAGCGCATCTAGGGTTCCGTTTCTTGTGCTGCGGCAGGGGAAGGACTGGTCCAAGCGATGCGGACACGCTTATGTGTTACACCACTAAGGGACAAAAACCCAGAAGGACAGATTCACTTGAGAGAAACACTCAAGGGGATCTGTCTTTTTTATTTTAAAGGAGGAAGAATCGCTGTAATGAAAGTACTGGAGGAACGCATTAGACAAGAAGGCTTAATTCTATCGGAGACTGTGCTGAAGGTAGACTCGTTTCTGAACCATCAGGTGGACACGGAGCTTGCGCTGCAAATCGGGCAGGAATTCAAAGCTATCTTCGGAGACCAGCCCATCACCAAGGTGCTGACTGTAGAGGCCAGCGGCATCCAGTTCGCCATGGCTGCAGGCATTGCGCTGGGTGTGCCGTTTATTTATGCCAAGAAAAAGAAGGCTGTTACCCTCTCCGAGGCGGTCTATTCCGCACCGGTGCATTCCTTCACCCGTCAGGAAGACTACCTGATCAGCATCTCGCAGAAGTATCTCGGACCTGGCGACAACGTGCTGATTGTCGATGACTTTCTGGCTACCGGTGCAGCGCTTGTAGGACTATGCGATATCGTGGAGGAGTCCGGGGCGCAGCTGATGGGAGTCGGCTGTGTCATTGAGAAGAGCTTCCAGGAGGGACGCAGCCTGCTGGAGCAGCGCGGAATCCCGGTACACGCCCTGGCGCGGATTGCTTCGATGTCTCCGGGGGAAGTTCACTTTATAGATAATCCCCGCACCGGTAGTGCCCGTGCGGAAGAATTAATTAAGGAGAGTGCAGGATGCTAAGCAAACAGAAGATATTCGCCCTCGGGCTTCAGCATGTGCTGGCCATGTATGCCGGAGCTGTGATTGTGCCGCTGGTGGTCGGCGGGGCACTGAATTTGAACGGAACGCAGATGGCGTATCTGATCGCAGCGGATCTGTTCACCTGCGGACTGGCAACGCTGCTGCAGATTATGGGCAGCAAGTATTTCGGAAGCGGACTTCCCGTTGTACTCGGCTGTACCTTTACCGCAGTCAGCCCGATTATCGCTATCGCTTCAGGCTCCAATCTCCCGACAGCGTACGGGGCTATTATTATCTCCGGTCTGTTCGTTGTACTTGCAGCCCCGATATACGGGAAGCTGCTGAAATTCTTCCCTACAGTAGTAACCGGCTCCGTAGTAACTATCATCGGGCTCTCGCTGATCCCGGTAGCGATGAATAATGTGGCCGGCGGACAGGGCAGCGCTGATTTCGGCCAGCCCCGCAATCTGCTGCTGGCCCTGATTACACTGCTCGTAATTCTGGCGGTGAACCGCCTGACTACAGGCTTCCTGCGTTCCGTATCTGTATTGGTAGGCCTGGTTGTCGGAACCGTAATCGGCTATGCCATGGGCATCGTACATTTCTCTACAGTGACTACGGCCTCTTGGGTGAGTGTGGCCCAGCCATTCTACTTCGGCTGGCCGCAGTTCAGCATTACAGCGATCTTCACGATGATTATCGTTAATATTGTGTCCATGGTGGAATCGACGGGTGTGTACTTTGCCGTGGGCAAGGCTACAGACCAGCAGGTGGAACAGAAGCAGATCGTGAACGGCCTGCGTTCTGAAGGGCTTGCCATCATGCTCGGCGGATTGTTTAATGCTTTCCCTTATACAGCGTTCTCCCAGAATGTCGGCTTGCTGTCGCTGACCCGGGTGAAGACGCGCAATGTTATCTTTGCCGCCGGCGGAATTATGATCGTGCTCGGGCTGCTGCCGAAGCTGGCAGCGCTGACTACCGTCGTGCCGAATGCGGTGCTTGGCGGGGCGATGATTGTCATGTTCGGATCGGTTGCCGCATCCGGTATGTCGATTCTGTCGGATGTTGACCTGCGTAAGGACGGCAATCTGCTGATTGCCGCCTGCAGTATTGCTGTCGGTCTCGGCTCTGCTGTGCTGCCGTCCATGTTCGATCAGCTGCCGGAATTCGCCAGAATGCTGCTGCAGAACGGAATCGTATCCGGGTCTCTGACAGCAATTATTCTTAATATCTTTCTGTCCAAAACCCAGGAGAGCACAGCTTCCGCAGTCGCAGCTCCGGAAGTAAAGTAAAATATTCCTAAAATTTTAATCTAATAAGATAAGCAGCCGATTCCGAAATAAATGGGAATCGGCTTTTTTATTGCACTTAAATAAACAGAATTTAATGTATAATTTATACAATGACAGCTAGAAGGGAATGGCAAGGAGCATGAAGAAATATTGGCTGAGTATTCTAGGCAGTCTGGTGCTGGTGTTGATCCTTCCATTGCTCTCTATCCTCCAGACTCTCCATATAAACCGCGAAATGCCGCAAGCCCGGCAAGGTATGATCGATCTGCGCAGCTGGGACTTCCGCAAAGACGGGGTTGTGAAGCTGAACGGGGAATGGGAGCTGTACCGCGGTGCGCTGCTGATGCCTGAGGTGTTCTCCACGGAGCGGAAGGACCCGGACGTGCCTGCCGTATCCGGAATGGTTCAGGTTCCCGGGAAATGGAATCCTTACATATCCGTCACCGGTGAACCCGCAGCCAAAGGGTACGGCACTTACCGTCTGCAGGCCAGGATTGCCTATGGGGAAGCCGTAGTGTACGGTCTGCGCACCAGCAATATCCGTACGGCAAGCCGGGTCTTCGTGAACGGGCAGGAGATTGGCAGCAGCGGCAGCCCTGCTCCCATCGCTTCTGAGGGGAGGCAGAATAATATACCCTTTACGGGGTTTGCTTCGGTGACCGGAGATACCATGGAGATTATTGTACAGGTGGCGAATTACAGCTACTCCTCCGGCGGTATCGTTCTGCCGATTGTCATCGGTGATCAGGCCTCTATTCTGAAGCACCGCGAATTTGCGCTGTTTGTAGACGGTGGGGCACTGTTCGGATTTATTATTCTTTCTTTATTCCTGCTGATGTTCTCCAAAGTAAGAGAGAGCCGGGGGGTCACCCTGTATCTGGGTCTATTCTGCATGGCGGCCTTTGTCTACATTCTGACCCACGGCGAGAAGCTGATCTCGGCAGGGCTTCCCGGGCTTCCGTATGAAATTGTGCTCAAGCTGCAGCTGGCTTCTTCCACGCTGGTCTACTATTATCTGCTGCGCTATGTCGCCAATTCGGTGAATTACCCGATGTCTATTGCGGTCATTAAGGCCTCTAAAATGATTACGAGCGTGCTGCTGCTGATCTCTATATTCATGCCGGCCTATCTGTTCAGCTATCTGGAGGGCCTGCTGCTGACCTGGGGTTCGGTAAGTATCGGCTTTGTGCTCTACTCTATGGTTCAGGGGACAAGACGGAACCCGAAAAATATGTTCCTGATGATGGTCAGCATTGAGAGTCTCAGCGTCGTTATTATCTGCTATCTGGTCAGTTTTATGAACCTGTCATTCAGCTATTTTATAATCTCTTATGAAATTGTCCTGTTCGGGTTCGTTCAGGCGATTATTATGACCCGGCAATATGCGTCCTCTTTCCTTGAGGTGGGGCAGCTGTCACGCAGGCTGCAGACACTCGATGGCTTGAAGGACGATTTCATCTCCGATACTTCCCATGAGCTCCGCAAGCCGCTGCAGGGAATGGTCAACATGGCCCAGACACTGGCGCAGGGTGCGGCAGGTTCCGTGAGCAGTGCCCAGAGTGAGCAGTTGCTCATGATTGTCTCGACGGGCAAGCGGCTGTCTGCCTTAATCAATGATATGTCTGACTTCGCGAAGCTGAATCACGGCTCGCTCTTTCTGCGCCGGCAGGCGGTGGATCTCCGCACCGCGGCTGTCTCCATTATGGAGGTGACGCGCCAGGTATACGGAAAGGCCAATCTTGAATTCCGCCTGGACCTGCCCGGGGAGCTTCCCCTGCTGGAGACGGATGAACAGCGCCTTGCTCAAATTCTGCATAATTTATTGGCAAATGCCGTCAATTATACGCCTCAGGGCGTGATAACGCTGTCTGCAGAGGTTAAAGAAGAGTATGTTGCTATCCTTATCACGGATACGGGGCAGGGGATTGCTCCTGAGCGTTTGCATTCCATCTTTGATGCCTATGATCCAAGCGGACCCGCAGCCCAGAAGGTCTACCGGGAAAACGGCCTCGGTCTCAGCATTACCCAGAGGCTGGTTGAGCTGGCCGGAGGAGAGATAGAGGTGCATTCGGAGCTGGGGCAAGGCTCTGTCTTCCGCTTCACGCAACCCATCCTGCGGAGAAGCAAAGCTCTGCTGGAGCAGGAGTATCTGGAAATTACCGGCTGGGAGTCGGCAGCGGCAGTCCAGCTGCCGGGAGAAGAACCAGTCCTTCCGCCTCCTGCGGAATGCTGCTTCATTCTGGTTGTGGATGATGATCCTGTCAATCTTCAGGTGCTGGTTAATGTGCTGCAGCTGGAGAACCATTCGGTGATTACGGCCAGCAGCGGGGCAGAAGCTATAAGTAAAATACAGCAGTACCCTGAACTCGATCTTGTCATTGCAGACTGGGTGATGCCGGAAATACCCGGATTGTTATTATGCAAAACGATCCGTGAACGGTTTGTTCTGTCGGAGCTGCCGATTCTGGTGCTGATGGCGAGCAGCCGCCCCGAGGATATCCAGGCTGCGTTCGAGGCTGGAGCCAATGATTATCTGAGCAAGCCGGTGGAGCTGCGCGAGTTCAAGGCGCGTGTGCAGACGTTGCTCGATATGCGCAAGTCTGTCCGTATATCCGTTCAAGCGGAGATTGCCTTCCTGCAGGCCCAGATCAAACCGCATTTCTTGTATAATGCGCTCAACGCGATTATCTCCGTATGTCCGGTAGACCCGGATAAGGCCACTGATCTGCTGCTGGATCTCAGCCAGTACCTGCGGAGCAGCTTTGACTTCCAGAACCGGGGACAGACCGTTCCTATTGAAAAGGAGCTGGGGCTGGTTCAGTCTTATCTTGCCCTCGAGCAGGCGCGGTTTGACGAGCGGCTGAATATCGAGTTCGATGTCCCGGACGATATTATGGGACTGGTTCCACCGCTCAGCATTCAGCCGATTGTAGAGAATGCCGTCAACCACGGGCTGATGCAGAAGGAGGCTGGAGGGACAGTGCGGCTGTCGATTCAGCTGCTGCCCGGCCAGCTTGTGGTTGCCGTCAAAGATGATGGTGTCGGGATGTCTCCGCAGCGGATTGCGGAGGTTCTGTCAGAAGAGCGGACAGAGGGCGGCATCGGACTGCGGAATATTCAGCGCCGGCTGCTCAAAATGTACGGAACAGGCCTGAGTATTCACAGTGTGCCCGGACAGGGGACGGCGATATCTTATACAATTCCCAGGTAAGCGACAACTCGAGAACGATGACATGAGGTGAGTCCTTTCAATGAAAGCGATACTAATCGATGATGAAAAGCCTGCATTGCAGCATCTGGAGCGCCTGCTCCTGAAAGACGGACGTCTGGAGATTACCGGCAAGTATACGTCGGCAAGACGGGGACTGGAGCATCTGGAGCGGGAGAAGGCGGATATCGTCTTCCTGGATATAGGTATGCCGGAGATGAACGGGCTGGAAGCTGGCGAGTATATTGCCGGCCTGGACCGGAGCACGCGAATTGTCTATATCACAGCATACAGTGAGTATGCTATTGAGGCTTTTGAACTGAACGCCGCCGACTATCTGCTGAAGCCGGTAACCTCCCAGCGCCTGAGCAAAACGCTCGAACGCCTGGAGATTCGCATAGAGCAGAATGAAGCGCGTGTGGAGACGCTCCCGGAGCCTGCAGCTGCCGTCAAGCAGCTCTCGATTCTCTGCTTCAAACGTCTGGAGTTCATGGACAGCACGGAGCCTGGGCGCAAGATGCAGTGGAGAACCAGCAAAGCGCAGGAAGTGTTCGCCCTGCTGCTCCATAACCGCGGCCAATGGATTCTTAAGGATACCATTGTGGATTATGTCTGGCCGGACTTCAAACCGGAGAAGGCAGTAACCAACCTGCATACAACGGTGTACCATATCCGTAAACTGCTTAAGGCCTGGGGTATGGATGTGCAGGTTGAGTTCTCGCAGGAGCGGTACAGGCTGACCAAGGAGAATGTGCTGCTCGATCTGGAAGAATTCGAGCAGGGATACTGCAGTACCTCTGTGGAATCGGAAGAGGAATGGGCGCGCAGAGAAGCGGTGCTGAGTCTGTACCGCGGAGACTATCTGGAAGAACATCATTATGACTGGGCAGAAACGCGGCGCAAGGAATTGCAGATCCGCTTTATCCGCATGTCGCTGCATTCGGCCGAATATGAATTATCCTCCGTACGTCCCCGGCAGGCACTGGACAGGCTGATTGTTCTGCAGGCACTGGACCCGTATTCCGATCAAATCTGCCGGCTGGTGCTGAGAAGTTACGCCGACCTGGGAGATTTCATCGGGTTTAGGAAACACTACGATAAATATAAGGAACTGCTGCAGCGGGATTTAGGTATCCGGCCGGATCATGTCATAGACAGCTGGGTCCAGAAGGTGCTATAAATCAGCCGGGGGCATTCATCCTAAGGACATTGCCATTATTATTTGTTAGGCATAGAATTTAGTTGAGCCTGAACAGATAATATAGATAGGGATGGAGTAATGAACGACAAAGTTGTAATGCCCCTGTGGACCTTTTGCCTGTTTATCGTTGTTATGAACACCACTATGTTTAATGTATCGCTGCCAACGATTATCCAGGATCTGCAGATATCGGCTGACCTGGGCTCGTGGATCATATCGAGCTATTCCATCGGTTATGCCCTGTCAACTGTGATCTACAGCAGGCTGTCTGACCTGGTGCCGATCCGCAGACTGCTGACCATCGGCCTGACTACGCTGGGTGTGGCCTCCGTCTGCGGATTATTCGCACACAGCTTCAGCATCCTGCTGATAACCCGTATCCTGCAGTCTGCAGGAGCCGGAGTCATGGCGGGACTCGGACTTGTGCTGGCCAGCCGCTATGTTCCAGTTGAGAGACGCGGCGCAGCTATCGCCATGATCTCTGCAGGCAGCGCGATGGCGTTCGGGCTCGGCCCGATTATCGGCGGTCTGATCAGCCAGTATTTCGGCTGGAACGGCCTGTTCGGCATTACCTGCCTCGTGCTGATTGTTCTGCCTGTGCTGCTTCATCTGCTGCCGAAGGAACAGCCCCAGCCTGCCGCTTTTGACGTGACGGGGGCGGCCCTGACGGTTCTTAACGCAGGCAGCCTGCTGCTGGCGGTCACCAGCCAGTCTTACCTGTGGCTTGCGGCCAGTGTAGTGTCGCTGCTTATTCATGCCCGCCATCTGGCCAAAGCGGAGAACTCCTTCATTAACCCTCAGCTGCTGCGCATGCCCGGGTATCTGAAGCTGACTGCCGTCGGGTTCTGCATTCTGGTGCTGAACCTCGGCAATCTGTTCCTCATGCCCCTTGCCCTGGCGGGCCTGTTCCATGAATCGGCGCTGAGCATCGGCTTGTTCATCGCACCGGGAGCGATTCTGTCCGCGATTCTGACCCGCTACGTCGGCCACTGGATAGACCGCTACGGCAACCTCAGGTTCCTGATTATCGGCCACGGGGTGCTCGCCGCTGTCCTGGCCGTTTTTGCCATGAATCTGTCCGTATCCCCGTTCATTCTGCTCGCGGGTTATCTGTGCTTCTCGCCGTCATTCTCGGCGACCATGGCTTCCCTGAACAATGAGGCGTCGGGCATTCTTCCCCGCAGCTGGATCGGCTCCGGCATGGGGCTGCTGCAGCTGATCCAGTTCTTCGGCGGCTCCGTTTCTGTCGCCGCCCTCGGCTTGCTGCTGCATGCTAAGCGGAACCTGGAGCCTGCCGCTGCCTACAAGCATGTTTACATTCTGCTGTTTGTGGTGAGTTTATGTTCATTAAGCCTGGTGCTGTGGTACAGATATTCCAGGCTGCGCGAGTTGAAACGAAATAATAGCGGCAGCGTATCAGAAGCATAAGATCGTTCAGAAGGGATTGGTATGGAGTGGATAATGGAATGAATGTCATCCTGTTTGAGAAGATGCCGGAAGGCGACCTGCAGATTATTGAGGAGCGCGTCTGGAGCATGAACATGATTACGGCCCTGGAGCATGTGAATTATATAGTCGTAGGCGGCCGTGAGTTCGAGGCGGTAGAGGGCCGACTGAATGTGGACGAAGGGAAGCTTGAGCTTCTGCTGGTTCCGATGCGTACCGAAGGTTAAAGAACATTATCAGGAAAGGAGGGCCCAAGTTGGCAAAAGACGAAAATGTTAAAGAACCTGCTGTAAGCAGGCTGTTCACCCCTGACGGCAAGCCGATCCGCGTATTGTCGACCTCGCTCGGCATTGCCCTGCTGGCCAATGCGTTATTTATTCCCGGAGGCGCTGGTGCCAGCGGGAGTACCGGCGGTACAGGGGATGAACCGAAGCTGGTGTCCTGGTCTACCGAGGAAGTTAAGAATTATTTCGACAAAAATGTTGACTGGAATATTCCCTATCCGGATGAGAATCAGGAAGAGACTGTCCAGGAAGGACAGGGAGCGGTAACATCAGGCGGGACAACGGTTATCAACAACTATGGCGGTTATAACTCGGGATTCGGCTGGGATGATGTGCTTCTGTACCACATGCTGTTCAACAGCGGTTCGTTCTACTCTTCAAGAGGCTGGTACAATGACCGGCCGACTTATTACGGAGGCACACGCACTGCCTATAAGCCGCCAACCTACAGCAGCGGCAGCTTCCAGAACAAGCCTGTAGCCGGATCAGTGGTCAAACCGAAGACTTCGACTTCATCTACCGGCTCCATCACCAGAAGGAAAACCTCTTCGAAATCAGGGGGGATCGGCGGCACCTCCAGCGGGCTGGGCTCGGGCAAATCAAGCTCATCCACGTCCAAATCCAGCTCTGGCAAAAGCTCAAGCAAGAGCGGCTTCGGCGGATGATCCCGGCAGAGAGCGTCTTCGAATTTCTGGACCAGTCTGCTCTGGAGCGGGCACCCAGGGTACAGCAGCTGCATGAGCTGGGCTTCACCTGGGCTGACCTGGAGGAAGAGGAATATTGGTTGGATGCAATAGCTGTGATGCGCGGCGAGACCTACCGGGAACTGAAGGAAGCCTCTTCAGGACTATGGATGATTCTGGATAAGGCGGTCCGCTACGTCCATCTTAAGCATGACCTGTATGATCTGCTGGGAATTCCCCCGGTGCTGTGGCAGATGCTCGACGACTGTCCTGTGCCGGAGCCGGGGCTGATCAGCCGGTATGCCAGATTTGACTTTGCTGTAGCCGGCGACGGAACCATTAAGCTGCTGGAGCTGAATGCAGATACACCGACCGGCTATGTGGAGGCCTCTATCGCCACGCCGTGGATCTGCGCAGAGGCGGGTATCGGGAATCCGAATGCCGCAATGAAGCAGCAGCTTGCCGCAGCCTGGGGCGCTGAACGTCCGGATACGGCAGCCTGTGTTGCCTATGGCAGCCATCAGGAGGATACCGGAACGATAGATGCACTGGCAGCGCATAGCGGACTGGATATCCGCTGCGTCGATTGTCTGGACCTGTGGATTGATGAAGGTGTAGTGAAGGACGGAGAGGACCGGATCATTGAGCGGATGTTCGCACTCTATCCGAAAGAGTGGATGGCAGTGGATGAAGGCGGCGACGCCCTGGCATACGCCATCGAGACCGGGAAGCTCCAGCTGTTCAACGGGCCGCATAGTATTATCCTGCAATCCAAGGGGCTGATTGCTGCGGTATGGGGGATGTATGAGCTGGGTCTGCTGTTCAGCGAAGAGGAACGCCAGGTCATCTCCCGTTACATACTGCCTACGTACAATAAGGCGGTATTCTCGGAAAGCTTTGTGTCCAAGTCTGTCTTCGGCCGGGAAGGCGGGTCCGTGCGGATTTTTGATGATAGCGGAACGCTTGAAATAGAGGATGAAGAAGGGTATGACAGCAGCCAGCTGTTCCCGGTGGTCTATCAAAAAAGAGCCGAAATGGCCCGGATTCAGACCAGCGAAGGGGAGCTTCACCTGCTGACCGGCATGTTCGTGATTAACGGGAAGCCCTGCGGGCTGCTCGGCCGGGCTGGCGGACCGATTACAGGCAATGCCAGTCATTTTATCGCGCTAGGAGTGAGGGGGCTTGAAGATGAACAAGGGTAGAGAGGGACGTGCCGCCGGACGCAGAATCCGGGGCGGGGCGCTAGCCGCAATGCTGCTTCTGGCAGTCATGCTGCTAAGCGCATGCTCGGGAAACAGCAGCAGTGTGTTCCACACCGATACCGAAACAACGGACAGCGTGTCGCGCGTGCCATGGGATTACCGGGTGGTCGAAGGCAAGGTGGGTGATCTGATCGGCAGCGACATGACGGTACTGCCGGATAACGAGCTGCTGCCGAACGACGGCAATTATGCTACAGGCGACACCGTATGGACACTGCAGTTCATGGATGCGGAGCTGGTAACAGATGCTGATCAGAAGAATGAGATCCGGCTGTCCTCCTGGACCACGCTGAAATCATACGGTGACCAGAAGACGGCAACGGAGGATCTGGCGAATCTGAAGGTGTCCATCACGACGGATGTGGATCTTGTCGGGGTGTACAAAACCCAGTATCAGGACAAAACCAGAAACTTTGCCGTACTCGAGCTGCCTTCCGGCAACCGGATTAAGCAGCCGATTGATGACAAGCGCTATACCGCGCTGGAGAAACAAAAAACAGCCTCCGTGGTGCTGGAGGAAGTACATGATTTCGCCGACTATGATTCGGCCTATGCGAAATTCCGGGGGTGGGCTAATTGACGATCGTTATTAATCTGGTGGTTAGTATTCTGACCATTGTTCTGCTTCAGGTGCTGGGTATGGTTGTATTCACCCTGATGACTCCTTTTAAGGATATGGAGGAGCTGAAGAAGGGGAATGTCGCTGTATCGCTGGCCTTTGGCGGCAAGTTCCTGGCCACGGCGATCATTCTCGGCGTAGCGGCATATACCAATACCTCCATCTGGTTCATGATGCTCTGGTTTGCGGTAGGCTATGTCTGTCTGGTCGCCTCTTACTGGATCTTTGAGCTGTTCACTCCGGGCTTCCGGATTTCGGAACAGCTGCAGAAGGGGAATGTTGCAGTAGGCGTAACACTCTGCATGGTATTCATCGGAACAGCGTTTGCGGTCAGCAGCCTGATTATTTAAAAGGACCGGCCTTACAGCAGGGAAGCTGCCGTGCCTAGGATGTTCGGGCGGCAGCTTCCCGGCCGGCTTAAGCTAACTACCCGAAAGCAGGGATGAGCATTGCATTTTCTAATCCGAATTTCCGGCAAGCTGCTGCATCTAAAGAAGAAGTCTATAGGTCTGATCATCCTGGTATTTATTATTTTGAGTGCATCCACTGCCTTCCTGCTGGAGCCGGACACTTTTCATAGCTGGTTCAACGCCTTTTATTGGGTGATGACCACCATGGCTACCGTAGGCTACGGTGACTATTTCGCCACTACAGTCACCGGCAAGGTGTTTACGATATTCTTATATATCTTTGGCATCGGTCTGCTAAGTTTGGTCATCGGTAAGATTATCGATGCCATGGGAGAGATGCAGCGCAGGAGAGGAGCCGGAACCTTGAGCTTTCACGGACATAATCATGTCGTACTGATTAACTGGAACCGCAAAACGCAGGCCGCTGTGGATGAAATTCTGTGTTATGACGCGAGCTGCAAGATCGTAATAATCGATGAGAACGGCCGCCATCCGCTGGAACAGCTGGAGCAGGTCCACTTCATTAACGGGGATGCCTCCAGTGACGATATTCTGCTGAAAGCGAACATCGGGAGCGCCAGAGCGGCGATCGTGTTCGGCGATACCCGTATAGACGAGGCCTCGCTGAGCGATGGCAAGACGCTGCTGATCGCCTCCAGCATTGAACGGATCGCTCCGCATGTACATACAACTGTAGAAATTATGCAGGAGAAGAACATTCAGAACTTCAAGCATGTTCAGGTGAACGAGTTCGTGCTCTCCCATGATGCCATCTCCAGACTCGCGGTAAGATCTGCCCTGCAGGAAGGCAATTCTGAAGTGATTACCCAGCTGCTCAGCCGCCAGCACGGCGATGATATCTATGAGATTCCGCGCAGCAGTGCGTGGAATACCTATGGAGATGCCTTTCAGGATCTGCTGCGTCAGGGGGCTACCCTGCTGTCCGACCGCAGTGACCTTGGCATTAACCGTAAGCTGGGGCAGCCGATCCCGGACGATGCCAGACTTTATATCGTCGCCGATGAGGAGACTTACCGCAGGATCACAAGAGGCTGAACTATATATCATAAGCAGAGCTGCCCGGGTCATTCCGATCCGGGCAGCTCTGCTTTTTTTGAAGAAATGGCATAATCTATAAATTAGACACATAATGTTCGCCGAAACAGTAAACAATGTGACATAAATTACCGTTATATTATTATGGCCAATATCAAGACTTGTCTTTTAAGGATGTGATGAATTGGGGAGTACACTCAGCAAGGCTGCTGCACTGGGTATATCGCTGCTTCTGATCACCTCATGCAGCGGTAATCAGGCCCGGCCTGTACCTTCTGCGGCAGTTACTCCTGCGGGAACGAACGTGCCGGAGGAGCCGCTGCTTGACACAGCGGATGAAGAACAGCAATTACTGAAATTCATAGATACGCAGCTCACTGGACCCTACGGGGTATATACGAATCTGCAGGAAACCGGTGAAGCGGCGGAGATGGCTACAGGCCATGAGGTTCTGAGCGAATCGGCCTCTCTTCTGATGAGGGCGGCCGTGCTTAACGGCGATCAGGAGAGATTTGACCAGCAGTGGACGCTGGCCCGCGATACCTTCGATATGGAGAGCGGCTTTAGCTACCGGTTCAGTCCCAAGCAGCAGAAGCAATATACTGTGAACGCAGCGGTAGACGACCTGCGGCTGATTGGTGCGCTTTATGAAGCAGGAGAGGCGTTTCGCCGTCCGGAGTACACAGCAGAAGCAGATAAATATAGCAAAAGATTCTATGATAATAATGTAAAAGATGGATACATGTATGATTTTTATGACAATATTTTCAATACTACCAACGGGTTCGTAACTTTGTGTTATATTGATCTGAGTGTGTTGCGAAAATTGTCGATATCTAGCGAATTAAGCGGGATATTGTTGAATAATATGGGCGGGATTCTGGAAGACGGATATTTGTCTGACTCCTTCCCGTTCTATGAGACAAGGTTTGATTACAAGACTGGCCAGTACAGCTCCGAACACATCAACACCGTAGAGTCGCTGCTGACCATTCTTCATTTGGCCGAGAGCAACCGGCAGAAGCCGGCGAGCATCCGTTATATCAAAGAGCAGGTTACGGCGGGCACACTGTACGGGCAGTATACGCGTGAGGGCCAGCGGACGAATGATATCCGTTCTACGGCGATTTATGCGCTCACGGCCATGATCGGCGCTGTGCTGGGCGATCAGTCTCTCTATGCGGCCAGTATTGAACGGATGAATGAATTCAGAGCCGTGAATGCTGCAAGTCCGCTGTATGGCGGATTCGGTGATGAGGCTGCCGGCCAGGCATATTCTTTTGACAATCTGATGGCGCTCCTCGCTTATTCCTATTCCAACCAACAACAATAGTAACGAAGGTGAATCGGTATGATAGACAACCCAGTGAAAACATCAATCCGGCCCGGCATAACCCTTGCCAGCCTTCGGATTACCCCGGCGTTTGCCGCGGCTTTTGGCGTATTGCTCGTAACAGTCATCGCGCTCTTTACCGCTCCCTATGTGGGAATGGCAGATAACGGTGACTTTTTCCGGATTATATATAGCAATGGACTGTACTTCAACCTCCCGGATTATGACAGCCAGTATTTCGGGTATTTCGTCAAGCAGTTTGGAATCTACCAATACTATAACGAGAACAGCTCGCTGCTGGTCTCCTCCCAGTCCCTGTTTATCAAGCTGGCGCTGTTCGTCAATAAGCTGGTATTCAGCAAGGAAGTGTTCGATATCCGGTTTCAGGCCGCGATCTACACGCTCCTGTATGTGGCTGCTGTCTACCTGCTCATTGAAGCCGTTACGTTCAAGATGTCCCGGAAGCGGGGGATGATTGTTGCGGTTCTGGCAGTTTTTATCTTCGGGGACACGGGGTATACCGCCTACTTCAATTCGTTCTTCGGCGAAAGCCTGGTAATGGTCACGATGATTCTCGTGTTCGCCTCATGGCTGCTGCTGTACCGCAAACGATACAACGATTACGCCATGCTGGCGGTGCTTCTGGTCAGCACGCTGATCCTAACGACCTCCAAGCAGCAAAATGCTCCTGTGGGCATGGTGATTTCCCTGCTCTCTATCTCACTTGTCTGGATCCGCCGGGATAAATTGTTCCGCTGGGTCACGCTCCTGTCCGCCGCCCTGATGATGTTCGCCGGTATTGCCACCTATCTTAATATCTCCAAAGAGTTCGTGAATATTAACCAGTATCATGCCATGACACGCGGAGTGCTGATGGAATCAGAGAATCCGGAGACCGCGCTTCAATCCTTCGGGATTAATGAACAGTACGCAATCCTCAAAGAGAATACCTATTATGACCAATACGGGACCGTGGATGTGAAATCGGATCTGCTGGAAAAGGATTTCTACAGCCAATACGGTTTTGTCTCGATTCTGAAATATTATGTTACGCATCCGGACCAGTTGGGCTCGATTCTCGACACGGCTGCCGAAAGCGCCTATACGATCAAGCCGGCGGCGATGGGGAATTATGAAAAATCAGCGGGTAAGGAGTTCCGGGCGCAGAGTCATTTCTTCAACGTATACAGTACGCTGAAGGAGAAAATGGCTCCCCGCACCTTTGCCTTCATCCTCCTCTGGATGGCGGTGATTACAGGTGTCTATATGCCTTCCTTCGTGAGCGCGGTCCGGGCGCGGGACTACCGGGGAATGCAGCGGCTGTTCGTGATTCTGGCCACAATGCTTGTCGGATTGTCCGGCATTGTAGTCTCAATTATCGGAGCAGGCGATGCCGATATTGCGAAGCATGAATTCCTGTTTACCTTAGCCTTTGACCTGATCACTTTCCAGGTCATAGCGAGTGTCATTGGCCGCGGAATCTCATCCCGGAAATCCATGCCGGCTGCACCGCCTTCCGTGCCGGCCCAGGAATATGCTGCCCTGAATAATGGGGTGAGCATTTGAAACGCGGAGGGATCATCATTCTGCTGCTGCTCCTGGCAGGGAATCTCCTGCTGCCCGCCCCGGCCGCTTCCGCCGCCGCGTCACCTGCCGCTGCGCAGCATATTCTGCTGCTCTATGACAGCCTGGCGAAAGGCACGGGTAAGGAAGGGAATGTGGCAGAGTTGCAGCGGCTGCTTGCCGCCTACAGTACACAGGTTACGCTTAAGAATGTATCCGATTATGAGCAAGGCAGCCTGTCTGCCTACTCCGGTATGATCACCGTCATTAACAGTGCGGAGCTGAAGATTACGAATAGGGCTTACTTGCAGGACGCAGCGGGCTATAAAGGGTCGGTGATGTATGTCGGATACCAGCCGCCGGACCGCGTGCAGCAGGCCTTGCAGCTGAAGACAGACATCTGGCATGGAGCCAGCGCAAGCCTCTCCGTCGGCGGGTTCACCGGCATTCCGCTGGAAGTGGAAGAAATGCCTTATATCACTGCTTCACAGGGCGGCCGTACGTACGGCGGGTGGTCTTTTGAAGATGGCGGGGTGCAAATGCCCTACGCGGTAAGCCGCGGCGAATTTACTTATATGCCCTATCTGAAGCAGGGCGATTTAAGCAGCATGGCCGCGGCTTATGTATTGAAGGATTGGCTGAAATCCTCCGCCCGGCCCCGTACGTATCTGGTGCTCAAGGAGATCTATCCTTTCTCCGATCTCGAGCTGCTTGAGCAAACGGCAGACAGGCTGTATCAGAGCGGAATTCCATTCATCGCCAGTGTCCGGCCGGTGTTCGGCAATACCGATTTTCCGGCGATGAAGCGGTATCTGGAAGCCCTGAGAACGGTGCAGTCCCGCAATGGGAGCATTGTTGTCAATGCTCCGGCGGTCAGACCGCCGATCAGCCTTAGTGACCGGTCGCTGCATGACAAGATGAACAGCTTCATCAATGTGCTGGCAGAGGGCGGTGTAGCTCCGCTGGGTATGGCTGCAGAAGGCTACTGGACGTATGACAAGGAATATTCTACGGCGGGTATGGGCTTCTTCGACTCGGCGGTACTCTACGCGGATGAAGAAGCCAGATATATGGAACAGACGGACACCTCGGTGATCTTCCCGTCCACCCTGTACAGTCTGCCGCTGGAATCCCTGCAAGGGATCAGCAGGACCGGCAAGGCGATGCCGGAGCTTCCGCTGAATGCGGCAGTTACTATCGACTTGCCTGAGGATGAGGCTGCACTGGACAGTCTGATGCAGAATCTGGGGGAAGAGTGGTATACGTTCGCCGACTATAAACGGGAGGCCCATAACGTTGTTACAGATATCAACACCATCGAATCAGCGGATGGGGTAATTTACATTAACGGCAACAATCTGAATGTCGACTATACCCCGCAGACAGTCACAGCCGATTACCAGTACCAGGAGAAGCAGGCCACAAGCTTTAACAGGCTGTTCAGCGTGCAGAATCAGTTTTTTATTATCGTCATCCTGATTGCCCTGCTTCTGTTCGGGGGGCTGCTTACGACCGGTTACCGGCTGTACCGGAGGAAATATTTGAAATAAGGGAATCCGGAAAAATCAAACAACATTAGGAGAATAATATGACGGTCTCAGACGTGCTGATGGTCATTGCGGTGATCTGCATCTGGTCACTGCTGCTGGTGAATGTAGCGCTGATTATAGCGGGCTACCTGTACTATATTGAAACTGAAAATAAGGCAGTGCCGGAAATCAGGGGTGAGTATCCGATGGTGACGATTATGGTCCCTGCGCATAACGAGGGCGTGGTCATCAGCAAAACCGTGGAATCCCTGCTGGCGCTGGATTACCCGCATGACCGGTATGAGATCATCGTCATCAACGATAATTCCTCGGATAACAGCGCGGAGCTGCTGGGCGATATCCAGCGGAGGAATCCGCAGCGCAATCTGATCATCATTAATACAGATGCTATTACAGGCGGCAAAGGAAAATCCAATGCGCTGAACATCGGCTTCACCCGCAGCAAGGGGGAGCTCATTGCCATCTATGATGCCGACAATACACCGGAACGTACCGCTTTGCGCTATCTTGTGGCTGAGATCATGAATGACTCCACCCTGGGTGCAGTGATCGGCAAGTTCAGAACCCGCAACCGCGATGCAAGCCTGCTGACCCGGTTTATTAATATTGAGACCCTGTCGTTTCAATGGATGGCGCAGGCCGGCCGCTGGAAGCTGTTTAAGCTCTGTACGATTCCGGGAACGAATTTCATTATGCGCAGGTCTATTGTAGAGAGTATCGGCGGCTGGGATGTCAAGGCAATTGCCGAGGATACGGAGATTAGCTTCCGCATTTATATGATGGGGTACCGGATCAAGTTCCAGCCGAAATCGGTCACCTGGGAGCAGGAGCCGCAGACGGTGAAGGTCTGGTTCAAGCAGCGGACACGCTGGGCGAAGGGGAATATCTATGTCATTGTGAAGAACCTTCCGCTCCTCTTCGACCGGAAGGCGGCGAAGATCCGCTTCGATATCCTGTATTATGTCTCGATCTATTTCCTGCTCCTGATCTCGCTGGTCACCTCTGATGTTCTGCTTGTCCTCCATGCGATGGGGTATGTCCATACGACCATTGCCGGACTCAGCAGCTTCCTGTGGCTGCTCGCCATTGTTCTGTTCGTGGTCGGAATCTTCGTTACGCTGACTACGGAGAAAGGCGAGATGAGCCTGTCGAACCTGTGGATCATTCTGCTGATGTATGTTTCGTACTGCCAGCTGTGGATGGTGGTCGCCGCTTACGGACTGTATAACTATCTCAAAGACGTCATTTTCAAACGGGAAGCCAAATGGTACAAAACCGAGCGCTACTGAAGCGCCGGAGGAGAAGAAATAAGCGATACAGGAGATACGGAACATGATGAAAAAACAGATAATGATAGGGCTGATTTGCCTCTCCCTTTTCCTGGTTCAAATTCCTGCGGCACTGGCAGCAGCAGTGCTTCCCGGTGACGCCACGATGACTTACGAGACTACATTTACGGGCAGCGAGATCTCTCTGGCGGGTACAAGCTCCCAGCAGCAGTATTTCACAGTCATGGATTACTGGAACGTCGAGGCGGTGAACATCAGGCTGCATTTTCAGGTATCACAGATTAATGCGGACCAGCAGTCAAGTGTGACACTGTTGCTTAACGGCATTCCGTTCTACTCCTTCAGACCGTCCGCTGAGAATAACGGGGAGCAGAGCCTGAGCGTTCCGGCGCCCAAGGGCTTCCTTAAGGAAGGCAGCAACACGCTGAGTATCCAGGGGAATCTGAAGACCGATACAGAGGATTATCAGCTCTGCAGTATAGTCAATACGCAGGACAGCTGGCTGCATCTGTTCAATACCTCCAACATATCCGTGAAGTACGCGCCTAAGGCGATTACGGGCGGGATTGCAGATTTCAGTGCCAGATTCTCGGGAATGGATACGGTGAAAAGAGGACAAAGCCTGCTGGCCGTGCCAGAGAATGCCACCGGCTCTGAACTGGAGAGCGCGACTTACGCCCTGTCGGGCTTCGCCAAAGGCAATACGCTGAACGATAAGACGATTCCACTGCTGCCCTACCGTGAGGATACCCTGAAGGACAAGCGTGCAGTGGTGCTGGTAGCGATGTATGACCATCTTCCGGCCACCTTGAAGAATCTGGTGAGCACTACAGCTGATCTCAGCACCCATGCCGTGATCCAGCTGGTGAACAAGGATTCCTCACCGGTGCTGGTCGTTACCTCCAGGGATGAGAGCCTGCTGATCAAAGCCGGACGCTTCATGGCCAGCGGGGAGCTGCTGAGCCAGATCAGCGAAGACCTGAAGCTTGTGGATGATGCTACCGGTGTAGCAGACCCGGCGCCGCCCATCAGCTCGAATGTTACATTCACGGAGACTGGGGATAAGCTGACCGGACCGAATCATCAAGAGCAGACTTATTTCGTTTCGCTGCCGTCCAACCGCTCGATTGCGGATGACGGTAAAATCAGCCTCGATTTCCGCTATGCGGGGAATCTGGATTTTGAGCGCTCACTGGTGACGGTGAGCATCAATAATACGCCGGTCGGCAGCAAGAAGCTGACGAAGGAACTGGCTAACGGTGATGTACTAACTCTGGATGTGCCGCAGAGCCTGAACATCTCCGGCAATTTCTCGGTCACGGTGGCGTTTGATCTGGAGATGGCGAATGCCATCTGTACACCTAATACGGAGCAGATGCCCTGGGCTTATATCAGCAAGGAATCGATGATGCGCCTGAACACGAAGGACCGCACAGAGCTGCTGCTGAGCAACTATCCGTACCCGTTCCTGCGCGACGGCATCTTCAACCGTGTAGCGGTCGTTCTGCCGCAGGAGATGGATGACTATGCCTATCAGAGTCTCGGCAATATCTTCAACATGCTTGGCCAATATGCCGGAGGCAACACCGGGGATGTCCATTATTACAGCGATGATGTAGCTGCGGATAATCTGAAGGACAACAATATCATTGCCATCGGCACTTATAAGAACAACAAGGTAATCCGGGACAACAACGACAAGCTCTTCTTCAAATACAACAAAGACGGCTCGACCCTGCTGTCCAATGAGAAAATAGCGATCGAAGAGCAGTACGGAGCCGGCATCGGAACGCTGCAGCTGCTGGACTCACCCTATGAGAGCGGACGGGGCCTGCTTGCGGTTACAGCGGTCAGCTCCGAGAGCTACTACCTGGTCTCGAAGCTGATTGCCAGCGAGAAAGACCGCTGGAAGGTCTACGGGGACGGTGTGGTTGCAGACAAAGACGGCCAGGTTCATGCGTACCGCTTCAAAACCCTCTCAGGCGCGGCCAAAGAATCAACAGTGGCGCAGATTATTGAGCGTTCAGATGTGCTGGGCTTTGTGGTTGCGGCTGTCCTTATGATCACGCTGGTCATTGTATCGCTGCTGCTCCTGCTCCGCAAACATATGAAGAAACGTGGTGATAAGCGTGAGACGTAACCGCAGCAGCCTAATCTCCGATCTCGGGTTTCTGGCATTCCTGGTCCTGATGTTTGCCTGCACCGTATTCATTGCCGGCTCTCCGGACCACTATATACAGAATATCATTATTCTGAATGTGGCCTTCCTGCTGGCGCTGGTCACGTATTTCACCACGGTAACTGCGGGACTGATGCTGAATCTGGCGTTTATCTTCGGCTACGGCTTCTTCGTGGTCTATCAAACGGTGTCCGAAGGGGCATCGATTGGCGTAAATACGTACTTCTGGCTGATTATGACCCCGCTGATTACAGTCGTCATCTGGGTGTTCACGTCCAGCAGCCGTGAGCTGCAGGCCGAGAATGAGCGCCTGCAGAAGCGGACGGCCAATCTCGCCACGGTGGATGAGAATACGGATCTGCGCAACAGTATTTCTTTTCAGAAGGATGCCAGCCTGTTCACCGGGATATCGACACGGTATCACATTCCGCTGACGCTGCTTGTCGTCAAGGTGAAATACTGGAATGAGATCCGCCGTCTGATTCCGGAAGAGCAGCTGTCTGAAGCGATCTATGATGTCTCCCAGCTCAGCCAGTCCAGTATCCGCACCAATGACGCGCTGTATCTGCTGGACAAGGAGGACGCCACCTGGGGGCTCCTGCTCTTCACAGACCGTGAAGGGGCCAAGATTGTCATTGAGCGGATCAAGCTCCGGCTGCAGGAATTGAATGATACCGAGTTCTCCGGCAAGTATAAAGTGAACCTGGGGCTGAAGATTGGGGCAGTGGAGTATGAGGCGGACAAGATTGAGAATCCGCTGGATTTCATTGTTCAAGCCAAAAATCAGCTCGAATACGATGTATAATGCAGATTAGGGTTCTTGCTTCAATCCAATCTGACAGGAGGACATCATTATGGATTTGGGTCTTGGAGGAAAGTCAGTGCTCGTAGCCGCCGCCAGCAAAGGGCTGGGGCTGGCAACCGCACTGGAATATGCGCGTGAAGGCGCGCGCGTGACGATCGCGAGCCGGAGCCTGCCGCAGCTGGAAGCGGCGCGGCAGGCGATTCTGGAGGCCACGGGGCAAGAGGTTGCCGTGGCGGATATGGACGTGACCCGCCCGGAGGATATTGAACGGGCGGTCCGGACGGCCGCCGAATATGGAGGCGGCCTCGATGTGCTTGTCACGAACGCCGGCGGGCCTCCGGGCGGCAGCTTCGGGGATATGGCCGACGCGGACTGGAGCGGCGGCTTCGAGCTTACGCTGATGAGCACGGTCCGCCTGATCCGCGAAGCGTTGCCGCATATGCGCAGCGCTGGCGGAGGGCGGATTGTCAGCATCAGCTCGGTCTCGATCAAGCAGCCGATCCAGGGGCTGATTCTCTCGAATGTGTTCCGCGCAGGGGTGAACGCGCTGAACAAGAGCCTGGCTGCAGAGCTGGCCCCGGAAGGCATTCTGATCAACAGTCTGGCGCCCGGACGCATCGGTACAGACCGGATTCTCCAGCTTGACGGCAAACGGGCGGAAGCGGTGGGGACTTCGCTTGAGCAGGTCCAGGCGGAGGCGCTGAAGGGGATTCCGCTCGGCAGAACGGGAACGCCGGAGGAGTTCGGTAAAGCGGCAGTATTTCTCGGTTCTTTTGCCAATACTTATATTACCGGCCAATCCCTGCTTATCGACGGCGGAATGGTGAAATCGCTCTAACGTTCATCCCTGAGCCGGTTGCAGGGCGGCCCGGTTCGCGGTGCCTGATTGCAGGGTGACAAACCCCCTTTTTTCCGGCTCAAAAGGTTGACTCCAGGCCCGCTTTCACGTATGATAGTATGGCGTGTAAAAATCGGAAGATTTACGCATCTCCCTTCGTCTAACCGGAATTATTAAATAGACCAAGAGATGGCTTCATAATACCATAGAAGTTGTATTAGTACGGAAAGGAGGTTATTACAATGAAAGAAGGCATACACCCTAAGTTCAACCAGGTTATCTTCTTCGATGCAAGCGTAGGCTACAAATTCCTGAGCTCGTCCACCAAGTCTTCCGGTGAAACGATGGAATGGGAAGACGGCAACACTTATCCAGTGATCCGTGTAGACTCCAGCTCCGCATCCCACCCGTTCTACACAGGTAAACAAAGAGATACCGAAACTGGCGGCCGTGTTGACAAGTTCAAACAACGGTTGGCACAGAAGAAATAATGGTATTCCTACTATAGAGGATATTCCCGCATCCATGCAGATGGTGAAGGAGTATCCTCTTTGTTTTGTTTATGTACGCTTGTTTGAGCGGCCTGCGTAGCGGGTATTAATGTTTAGGTGGGAAGTGGAAGGTATCAATTAGACGTTTGGAAGGGCATGCCTGCGTGTTTTCCGAAAGGTAGTTGATTAACCCATGTACTACTTGAAAAGACGGAGAAGATCAAGATTACGCCGATTCTACTCCGGTTTAGCACCCTAGCAACTGGAATCCTGCATAACTATAAATTCGCTTCTCACCTTTTGAAGACTCTACGGGCTGCCCGTAGGGTCTTCGTGTATGTTCAGGCATCTCCATGGAACGGCGGACGGACGGCTATACTTTGGGTACAGATAGTATTTTTGGAAGAATGATTCATTTGTACGAAAGAGTAGGATATAATAAGGCAAAGTTATCTCAAAAATAGGAGAAATATGACATGCCGTGGATGCAGGGTTATCCTTATTATTTAGTAATGGGCAGCGTTCTAAGTCTCTACATGGGCATCGGTTCTTTCAAGCACCGCCACACACCGGGAAGATGCTATTTATGGATATTGATGCTGCTGGTCAGCCTGATATTCGCGGCTACGGCCGGAGAGATTCTGTCGGATTCCTTTCAAGCCAAGCTATGGTGGAAGAACTTGCAGCAGGGCCCGCTTTTTTTGAGTGCTATCTTTACCTATACCGTTATTAAAGAGTATGTTTCCCGTTCCTCTGAGGGTTTGGCCAAGAGGCTTATTTTCTTTTGTATTCCGGTCGTGCTGGATGTTGTGCTGATCTTTACCGATTCCTATCATCATCTGATGCGCAGTGAGGTTGGGCTCGCAACAGTGGCAGGTGTTACCGGAATTGCAGTGAAGCCTACAGTGTTAAGCATGATCCTTATTGCATATGACCAGCTGTTCGGGTTGTATGCAGTCTATTTACTGGCGATCTCCCTCCTGAATGCTCCGGCATATTATTTCCGCCGTAATCTGATGCTGCTGCTCGGGCTGGTAATTCCGGTACTGACGGTCTTTCTGCTTCCGCTGCTCAAAATTACGATAACCGGGTTCACTGCATTTACCTATCTTCCGCCCATCATCGTGGCGTACCTCTCCTTGTTCCGTGATCCGCGGCTCTCCTTATATCCGCTTGCCAAGAATAAAATCTTCGAGAATATGAAAGACGGCATTGTACTGACGGACCGCTACGATCATATTATTGATGTCAATGAAGCTGCGGATGCGATGCTCTCCGTGCTGCTGGAAGAGAAGGCGGACACCTGGAGGGGCCGAAGCATACATCTGCTGCTGAAGCAGTACGGGCAGATTTCGGAACATTATGCCAAGCGGTTGGAAGGCCAGTTTGAGATCGAGCCTTCCGGTAAGGACGGTGCCTGTTTCGGCGTCGCACTTATTGCCACGGAGCGGACCCGCGCAGAGAACACCGGCATGCTGATGGTCTTCAGTGATCTCAGTGAGAAGAAGAGGTATGAACGCGAGCTGCTGCATCAGGCTACCGTTGATGATCTGACCGGTCTGTACAACCGCAGGCATTTCATGCGGCTGGTGCAGAATTATTCTGCGCAGCACGGGGCGGGAATGGCTCTGCTGCTGTTCGATATCGATGATTTCAAGTTAATAAATGATACATATGGACATCTGGCCGGTGATCAGGCGCTGGTAGATTTGTCCCGGAAGATTATGAAGGTGTATCAACATAACGGGATTTCCGGCCGGGTGGGGGGCGAGGAGTTCGCGGTCTGCTTCTTTGCCGGCAGCGAGGCTGAGGCCTTGAGAGAAGCGGAGAGTTTCCGCGCTGACCTGGGCGAGCACATTGTCCTGCTGGAAGGGGGGCACAGCATCCAGCTGACTGTCAGCATTGGCATCGCCTTCACTGAGCGCAGCGATGTGACCTTCGAGGACTTATACCGCGAGGCGGACGAAGCCCTGTATCAGTCCAAGGCTAGGGGCAAGAACAGAGTCACCCTTGGCCGCCAGCCCGCTGTGCGGCAGGCGGCCAAGGGTTAGCCGGTTACCCGGACATCATACAGCAAAGCCCCCGGTTTCTGCCGATGCAGAAGCCCTTATACCGCGAGGCGGACGAAGCCCTGTATCAGTCCAAGGCTAGGGGCAAGAACAGAGTCACCCTTGGCCGCCAGCCCGCTGTGCGGCAGGCGGCCAAGGGTTAGCCGGTTACCCGGACATCATACAGCAAAGCCCCCGGTTTCTGCCGATGCAGAAGCCGGGGGCTTTTTATTGAACTGTAGTCACTAATATTCTTTAAGGCTGAACGGCCTGCACAACGACTTTGAGCGCGGTTCCGATTGGCGGCAGACTCCGGGTCATTACAGGGGAGTAGAAGCCCATAACCGTAGTGCCTTGCACCAGAGCAGACTGTTCTACAGCTTCTCCGCTCGCGTTCACCAGCAGAGTATCCTCCGTCAGGCGAAGCACGATCTCGCTTTGCGACAGATCGCTGAGGGCGCTGCCCTTGATGCGGAGGCTGAGTGAGCCGTCTTCGGCCTTGATGATCTCTTCAAGAGTGCCTTCCGTACCCAGCATATCAGCCTGAGCCTTGGTATCCTGAACAGTTATCCGGTAAGCGGGCGTCTGCGGCGGCAGGCTGCGGGTGGAGAACACTGCGTGCTCGGCCTCTACCGTCATACCGATCTGAAGATCGGCTAAGGCCAGCTTGGTGCCGTCGGTCTTCTCATATACCGTATCTCCGCTGACATTCAGTACGAGCCCTGCGGTTCCGGTACCCTTAATCTGAATGGAGGAAGTGTCGCCGGAATTCCGGATGGCGGTGATGACGCCGGTCTCAAGGACATGCTCTGCGGCTGAAGTGATCACGATATTCTTCCCCTCCACACTAACGTTCTGATGCAGTACCTCACTTACGAAGGATGCGGGGACATACATTTTGTCTCCCTTAGTCAGCGGAGCGGTTCCGAGTGAGGTGTACATTTTATTGATCACATAGCGGTCTTCGCCGCTCTTCACAGTTGTGTATATATTTCCTTTATTCAAGTCGACAGCTTTGGTTGCCGTGTTCCAGGTAATCTTGAAGCCCAGTGACTCAGCGACGGTACGCAGCGGAATCAGCGGCTCCTTGGTGCCGGAAGGCTGAAAGCCGGTCTCGGTGATGGCTGTACCGTTAATGGCAATGGCATACGCGCTTAGTGAGGCGCCGGCTTTGTTCTGGGCAGCCTTGGTCTGGTTTGGGCTGGTTGCTGCAGGGGCAGCGGAGACCACTCCGGTAGTGAGGGCCAGCGACAGCGTCAGGAGCGCTGCGCTTGTTCTGAGAGAAGTTTTCATGGGACAGCTCCTTTGGTTATGTTAGTAGGTAAGTATGTGTTATTTCTCTAACGCCGGTTGGACTCATTATGTTGCACTGGATTACCTGGGCAGATATAGTAAAATGAAAATATTAACAATTGCTGATAGCAGGCACTGGGGGGCGCTATGGAGGATTTCAGAGATCGGCTGAGGGCTGTACAGCAGCAGCAGGACGGGCTTTTGAAAGAATACCAGGCTTTGATTGAGGAATATGAGAGCAGCGATCTGGTTCATGAGAATGAAGCGCTGAAGAAGGAGAATGAAGAGAACAAGCTGATCCTCAGGGAACTGAAAATTCAGGCTTCAATATTGCGGCAGGATAACTCCGAGCTGCGGACGGCACTGACGGAGCAGATTCTGGATGAGAAGCTGGGCATTCTGCGGGTATCGCGGCAGAAGCTGCAGACCTACTTTGGCTCGCAGAATAATACCTACCTCGACAGGCTGACTTCCTTCGAGCTGGAGACCAGGCAGCGTATTGATGTCACGTTCAGACGTGCCAAAGCTGAGCTGGGGCAAGACCAGGCGCAGATAGCCGCCATGCTGGGAGAAGTGCAAGGGAGGCTGAATGAGAGTATTCTCCTGCGCAGAAAGCGGCAGCGTGAGGTGGAGCAGTCACTGACAGGGACGCTTGACAGCCGTATGGATGTCTTTGCCGCTGAGGGGGTCAGTGAGGAGACTCTGCTGCGCCGCCGCAAGCAGAACCGGATTGAAATGAAGATCGGGCTGAACTGGATCAACCGCCTGGGGATTCTGTTGCTGATTCTGGCAGTGGGGGCCGGATTCAGATACAGTTATTCCACCTGGTTCAATGATTATATGAAGGGCAGCGCCTTCTTTCTGTTCGGCGCTATCATGCTGGGCGGCGGCGAGTGGCTGTTCCGCAAAGGCAGAGGAGCCTTTGCCCTGGGTCTGATCGGAGGCGGGGTATCCGTACTCTACGGCTCGATCTTTTACAGCTATTTTTTATTGGAGATTATCGGTTTATGGGCCGGGATCGGTCTATCCGTACTGGTCACTCTATCCGCTGTGCTGTTATCGCTTCGCTATGAGTCGAGGACGATCTGTTCCATGGGGCTTGTCGGGGGTTATCTGCCGCTGTTCTCTTATATAGGGGCGTTCGGGCTGGAAGGCAGTGCAGTGTACGCGGCTATGGGGTATCTGTTCGTGCTGAACCTGCTCATTCTGCTGGTCTCCCTGCGCAAGCGCTGGGTTATTGTCAATTACATCAGCTTCCTGTTTAATATACCATCCATGCTGCTGCTGATTAATCTGTCGGACAGCAGTGCAGCGGGCATGCTCTGCGCTATATTGACCTTTGTCATGTATCTGGGCATCACACTCTGGTACCCGTTCAAATACAAGTCGAAGCTTGGCTGGCTGGATTTCTGCCTGCTGGGCTGCAATACGGCCATCAGCTGCGCAACCTTGTATATTCTTTTCCTGGATGCAGGTCTGGGCGAGTTCAAAGGCGCGCTTGCCTTGTTCTTCTGTCTGATGTACCTGGGGCTTGGTGTTCTGCTGGAGAAGCGGATGCCGCAGGAACGGGAGAGCAGGCTGCTCTTCTACGCCACCTCTCTGACCTTTGCCGTACTGATGATCCCGTTCCAGTTAGGAACGGCCTGGTGGTCCATCGGCTGGCTGATTGAGGGAGTGGTTCTGACGGTCTACGGCCAGCTGTACCGCTTCAAGGCAGTGGAACGCTCGGGCTGGGGGATTCTCCTGCTCTGCCTGGGGACGTTCTTCGGCATCGACGGACTGCTGCGGATATCCGAGCTGAGCCCTGTGGTCATCTACAGCAATCCGTATTTTGAGCTGAAATACACCTTTATTACTGCGGGGATGGTTACGGTAGCCTTGTTCTATGCGGTCCGCCATTCCCGGGAGGAGATTCTGCTCCGCAGCTCACCTGCCGAGGTGCAGGGTGTAGTCTGGTTCAAATATGCGGCGATCCTGAATTTCTATGTATATCTGGTGTATGAAGCCTTACGTCTGTACGACCGGGCAGTTCCGGAAGATATGGCACACAGTACATTCTACAAGCTGCTGCTGGCAGCCATGCTCACGGCCGGCCTTGCCTATGTGCTGCCGAAGGTTAAGGTGCTCTATGATGCGGTGGTCGGCTACATGGTTATGCTGATGTACGGGATCACTTATGCTATCTGCATCGGTATCACGCTGGGTCTGCCCAGCCTGCAAGGCGGATTGTCCGGAAGCTCCGGGGCAGATCTTCTGGTGCTGGGTCTGCTTATTCTCTTCAATCTGTTCGTGTGGTTCAGCGGCGGAAGACTGCTGCGGACAACGCTCCTGCGCGATTACAAGAATATAGAGCTCGTTCCGGTGGCTATGGGTATCTATCTGCTGGTGATGATTACTGCATTCCTTGGTGTGCAGATCCGGCTGCATGATGGCGGACTGGCTTTCAGTCTGGTCTACCTGCTGCTCTCGGTGCTGTTCATTATGTACGGCTTCCGCAAGCGGTATCTGTACATCCGCCGTTTCGGACTGGGCCTGTCACTGCTGGCAACCGGCAAGCTGCTGCTCTATGATCTGACCCTGCTGAACACCGGCAGCAAGATCATCGCATATTTCAGCTTCGGACTCTGCCTGCTGGGGATTTCGTATCTCTATCAGCGGATATCGGCCAGAATGGAGGAAGCCTATGCGCTCGCAGAGAAAGACCAGTTGGAGAGCTAGGGCGGCAGTGCTGCTCGCGGGGCTGGGAGGATTGCTGCTGTTCACCTCCGCCTATCCGGCGCAGGGTACGGCAGCGGCAGCGGCTGGCTTGGCGGAGAAGGCTGACAGCGGGCAGTGGAAGTTCTCGCGGGCCATCGGAATTCCTGGGCCGGCCCCTTATTATGAGGTATATCTGGACGAAGGCGTGTATGGCTCGGCAGCGGAGGATTTGCGCGATCTGCGTATTACCGGCAGCACCGGCGAGACGGTTCCTTATTATCTGGAGAGCGGAGAGGGAACGGTGGAGGAGCGCAGCACCGCCTATTCATCGATTCTGATCCGCCGGGCGGATCAAGGGACGGACACCCTGCTGGATTACCGGATTACACCGCTTGCCGAGCATGTGGATATTCAGGGAAACAAGCTGGTGTTTGAGCTTCCTGATGAGTCTTTCCTGAAGCATGTAGAGGTGTGGGGAGGTTATGACGGGAATGCCTGGGAACCGCTGGCCAAAGGGGATTTGTACGCTACGAACGGGTTAAGTGCGGACAGCATTGAGCTGGAAGGCAGCTACAAGTTCAGCTTTTACCGGCTCGTGGTAAAGAGTAATCCGGAGGGGCTGGATTTCCCCGGCCTGACCCTGGTGGACAGCAGCCGGGAGGTGAAGATGGCCGGATTCATGCGGCAGAAGGCGCCGCAGTATGAGATCGGCCAGGTGGAGAACCGCACTGAGATCGTCATCAGCAACAAGGACCGGCTGAAGATTGCCAGGCTGACACTCGGCAGCACCGGGAATTTCTCGCGGCGGTATGAGCTGTATGACAGTGACGGTATAAGGCTGCCGGTGGCGGGCAGCGGGGAGCTGTACCGGCTCGATTTCAAGGATACCCGGATTTCACGGACGGACATCCAGCCGCTTCACGCATCCTCCTCCGCAGCCCTGCGGATTATAATCTATAATCTGGATGATGCCCCGATTTCAATTACCGGCCTGAAAATAGAATATCTGGTGGACCGCCTTGTCTTTGCGGGAGGAGAGCAGGAGCAGGGACCATATTCGCTGATCTACGGCAATGCCCTGGCACTTGCTCCGCAGTATGATATTATTAATTTCAAAGACCAGATTGCCGGGGACAAGCGGGTTACAGCTACGCTTGGTGCAGAGAATATGATTCCTGAGGCACCGTCAGATTCTCCGGCACAAGGCGGATGGTTCCAGAGTGAATGGGGATTCAACCTTATTATTATCGCGGTCTCCCTGCTGCTTATTCTCATCGTGGCCCGTAAGCTGGGCCGGACTAAATAGGAAGGGATGCCGGATCTATGTACCAGACTTATATTTTTGACCTATACGGAACCTTAATTGATATTGAGACAGATGAAGAGCATCCGGAGGTATGGGAGAGGCTGGCGCTTCATTTCAGCTATCACGGGCTGCGCACGGCAGGGGCGGATCTGCAGTCCCGTTTCCTTGCGGAGCGTGACCGTCAGCTTCAAGCCGCTGCACAGAAATGCCAGTTTCCCGATTTCGTCATGGAAGAGGTCTTCCGTGCCGTGGCCCGCGACTTAGGGGGGAATCCCGGGCAGGCCTGGCTGCATGAGACTGTCCGCTGGCTGCGGACCTTATCCATGAACCATATCGCGCTCTATGACGGAGTCCCGGAGATTCTCCGGACCTTGCGGTCGCGCGGCAAGAAGGTCTATCTGCTCTCGAATGGCCAGAAGACCTTCATTGAGGCAGAATTAACCATGCTGAACATTCTGCATTTATTCCATGGGATAGCCATTTCCTCCGAAGCCGGCATAAGCAAGCCGGACCCGCTATTTTACCGGTATTTAGCAGATAACTATGGTGCCGAGCTAAGTTCGGCAATTATGATCGGCAACGATCCGCGTACGGATATTGCCGGAGCGGACACGATCGGCATTGATTCGTGTTATATTCATACAGCTTCCTCTCCGGATAACGTTCCGGTGAAGAGCACGGTGCAGATCTGGGATGGGGATCTGCGCAAAATTCCGGGCTGGAGCCTGTAGAAATGAACTGGCAGAAAGAAGGCTTACCGCATGACTCTGATTGTTATTGATATTGCAGCTTCACTGGTGGTACTTGTTGCAGCGGCGTATCTGCTTATGACCCTCTATCCGGCGTTTGGACGGAGGGCAGGGAAGCAGGAAAAGGCGCTGAACAGCCGCTCGCTTAATTATAGCAAGGGCAAATTTGCCTATCCGCAGACGGCTGAACTCATCGGCGAGAGAGCTGGTGGTGGCGGCCTGTCCATTCTGAAGGATTTCATTAAAGGCAATCCCCGGTCCAGACCGGCCGAGCCCCTGCAGCCGCTGCCCCTGCCGCCTGCATCCATCGGGCAAGGCCCGGGCACCCGTGTTACCTGGTTCGGCCACTCAGCGGTATTGCTGGAGATGGACGGGGTTACACTGTTCCTGGACCCTATGCTGGGGAATGCGCCGTCCCCGTTTCCGTTCATCGGCGGCCGCCGCCGCCGTTACAGCAAGCAGCTGCCGCTGGAGATTTCCCAGCTTCCGCAGATTGATGCGGTTGTGCTATCCCATGATCATTATGATCATCTGGACTACGGCACCATCCGCAAGCTTAAGGATAAGGTAGGCCTGTTCATTGTGCCGCTCGGTGTCGGCGCCCATCTGCGCCGCTGGGGGGTAAGCGGAGAGAAGATCCGCGAGCATGACTGGGGAGATGAGCTTGCATATGCAGGCCTGACCTTTACCAGCGCGCCGGCCCGGCATTTCTCCGGCCGGAGTCTGCTGGACCGCAACACCACACTGTGGTGTTCATGGATAATCCAAGGAGCGGATACGAAGCTCTTCTTCAGCGGGGACAGCGGCTACGGGCCGCATTTTGCCGAGATTGGACGCAAGTATGGCCCATTCGATCTCACGCTGATGGAATGCGGCCAATACGATCCGCGCTGGGCCGACATCCATATGCTGCCGGAGCAGACGGTTGAAGCACATATAGATGTGCGGGGAGGTCTGCTTATTCCGGTTCATTGGGGAGCCTTCACCCTGTCGATGCATGACTGGACCGATCCGGTGGAGCGCGTCGCAGCTGCGGCTGCAGCTAAAGGGGTACGGCTGGCTACACCAAGAATAGGGGAGACTGTAGTGGCCGGAGCTGCGGAGTATCCTGCTCTTCCCTGGTGGAGATGAGGCTGCGCGGCCTGAGGGGACTTGTGGTACAATCATTGTGCATAAATGCCAAGGAGCTGACTAACGAATATGAGTAATGAAGTGAATGAGCAGGAACTGGTGGAAGTATTGTCTGCACAGACGAAGGTTGATCCGGCCGTGATCCGGCTGGTGCTGAAGCACGAGCAGGCCTTTATCAACAAAGCCAAGGCCAATGCCAAGGGCGAGATTGATATTGATAATGATGATCTGGTCGATTATGTTACTGCGCAGCGCGATGTTAAGCTGGACGAGCTGACCGTAGAGAATATTCTCGATGCGGAGATGGACTATCTGATGGACAAGGGACTGGCCGGATATATCGACTAAACCCTGCAGCTGCCGGGTGCGCGGTGCGGTTGTTCATGGAGCACCGTGCGCCGGCTACGATATAATTTCACTTATTTTTAAGTAATTTTAAGTAATCCTTTGCTTTTAGAGAATTAATGTGCTACAATGAAGTTAATCATAAATTTAACCCTTAATTCACATATTGTAAAAGGTTATCATTTGTGCGTATGAATCCTTTTCCAATGTGTGAATTTTTATTTGTTCGTACAATACGTAGGAATAAAAGGACATGTGTTAAATAAAACTTGGAGGTAATATCATGCAAACAGGTACAGTAAAATGGTTCAACGCAGACAAAGGTTTCGGTTTTATCGAGGTTGAAGGCGGAAGCGACGTATTCGTACACTTCTCCGCAATCACTGGCGACGGCTTCAAATCTTTGGACGAAGGCCAACGCGTTGAGTTCAACGTAACTCAAGGCGCTCGTGGACCACAAGCCGAAAACGTTGTAAAACTGTAGTATTAAAAATAGACTGCCCTTAACACAAGTTGAGGGCAGCTTTTTTTTTGAACAGGCCAGAACAAGCTACCATCCTGCCATAACAGTCCGGTTGGGCTGGAAATATGTCTTTATTCGAAGGGTATGCTTCCGAAGCGAGCTTTGTAAGAACCGATTCAGGAAGTATATGCTAACAAAGCTATTAGGAGGGGTACTTATGTATTTTCGTAAAAAAGCGCTGGAGGATCTTCCGCAAGAAGACACAGCCATTTGGTCCTGCACTAAGGAAGATTGCTCCGGGTGGATGCGCGACAACTTCGCCTTCCAATATGTCCCTACCTGCTGGCAATGCAACTCGCCGATGACCAGAAGCATGAAGATACTGCCTATGCTTGTGAATACGAATTTTGACATGAAGGCGATCAAGAAGGGCATTACCATCCGGTAATCTGCCAATTCCTGAACGCTCTGTACAGAATCAGATTATAGCAGCAACACCATAGCAGTCAGTTCCCTGTGGGGAACGGGCTATTTTTTTTGTCCTGGCAGCGGATGGGTGTCCGGGGTTGACAATAGCGGGGAATCAAGGGATATTAGAGATGAGGATGAAGAATACATAATTGGAAAATCGTCTCAACAGCAAGGGGGTCGTGGTGTGGCTATGAACAAATATCTTAGGCTTCTTCTTCTGGTTATGATTATCTTGAATACAATAAATATTAAATATCGCAATCCAGTTCTGCTTGTTGCCGTACCTGCTATAGCAATTATAATCTTTATTCTGGACATTTACCTGGAGCCCACCCGCCGGAAGGTACTGATGTACAGCATCTGCGCCGTCCTGCTGGCTTTACTGTGGATAGCCCTGGACCGGGAGTGGATCACTCCGATAATGTTCATCTAGTCCCTTCTGCTGCAGCCCTTAAACAGCTCCTGGAACAAGGAGCTCTGCTTAAGGGCTCTTTGCTGCCCTGTGCCGGGCAACGATTTCTCTTGACAAACCCCGGGACTTTTGGAGAATAGAGTTGGAAACGCTGCCAAGGAAAGAAGGAATTCCGATGTTTCAGAGATTCAAAGAACTCAACACGCTGCGCAATCAAATATTCATCGGCTTCGTGCTGGTTATGCTAATCATTCTTCTGGTTTCAGGGGCGTTTGTGTATGACCGGGTATCTATTCTGCTCAAAAATAATGCCGAGCGGCATATCCAGCAGACGGCGGTTCAGGCGAACGGACGGCTGAATGCGCTGATTGGCCAGATTGACAGCCTGATGGAGCAGGTGGCTAATCATCCTACGGTGCAGCAGCTGCTGCTGGAGGAGCTGAACGGCAATGAAGTGTCATTCAATCAGCGGCAGTCGCTGCTGCAGATTATCTCCAGCTATCAGGCGTATATGCCGAGCGTAGGGTCTCTTGAGCTGTATACCGCCGATTACCGGCTGCTCTTCCCGATTAAGGACGGCAGTCTGGGGACGAGAATCAACGAGCCTTACATCAGCGAGGCTAATATCCAGAAAGGGCGGCTGGTCTGGATCGGCGTCGATCCGCATGACAGCCAGAGCCTGCTGGCCATCCGCCAGGTTAGCCTCATGGACCGCTGGTTCTCGCGGGGAGGGTATCTGATGGCACGCATCCAGCGCAGCTACTTCCAACTGGATGATCCGATCTCCGGCAGTGACGGAGGCGAGTCTGTGCTGCTGGTGAATGATGAAGGCCGGCTCCTGGGCAGCAGTGAAACACCGGAGGCGGACCTGCTGCCGCTGCTGGAAAGTGTGGACCAGACGGTCAGCTTTCACGGCAAGGAGTATGTACAGGTTAAGCTGCGCTCGGACAAGACCAATTGGACACTGCTTGTGCTGACCCCTGTCAGCTATGTCACCAAGGGATTATCTGTGCTGCGGACGGTTCTGCTGCTGTCAGGGGGGCTGGGAGCCCTGCTTTTCCTGATCATGTCGTTTCTATTGTCAACGATGATCACGAGGCCGATTATCCATCTGATCCGGGCCATGCGCAAATCGCGCTTAGGCGTGCTGACGCCCAACTCGCAGAAGGTATCTACGATGGAGCTGCGGGAGCTGAATTATACCTATAACGGCATGGTGGCCAATATGAATGATTTGATCCGGGTTGTCTACGAGAAGGAAGTATTACAGAGCCGGACCGAGCTCAAAGCGTTGCAGGCGCAGATCAACCCTCATTTTCTGTTCAACACCCTGGAAGCCTTTAACTGGTCGCTTGAGGAAAAGGGGGAGGAGGAATTGGCCGGATTGGTCGTAGTAATGTCCAGGCTGTTCCGCTATATTATTGGCCGTCCCAATAATAAAGACGAGTGGGTTGCACTTAGTGAAGAGGTTGAACAGATCAGGCGTTATCTGAAGATCATGGAGATGCGGATGGGCGAGCGCCTGTCCTGGGATATTGTGCTGGACCCGAGCGAGGCTGCTGTTCCGGTACCCAAGCTGCTGATTCAGCCGATTGTGGAGAATGCCATTCTTCATGGAGTGGAGAGCCGTGTCGGCAGCGGCAGTGTGGAGGTTACGATTACCCCATCGCCACGCGACGGCTGGACCTCGGTGAAGGTATCCGACAATGGGCCCGGCATGGATGAGGATACTCTGCGGGCGCTGCGCAATACACTGGAGGGCGGCCCGCCGATCTCCGCCAAAGGCAACGGGGTCGGCCTGGTGAATGTGCAGCGGCGGCTCAAGCTGTATTACGGGGAAGAGGGCATCAAGTCGGAGGGTCTGATAATTGAGAGCAGGTTATCCGAAGGGACCGTTATTACTTTTGAAATTCCAAGCAATGGAGGATATACCTATGAGCCTGAGCAATAGGACGATTCTGATCGTGGATGATGAACCGAGAACACGGCAGGGCATCAAGCAGACGCTGGAAGTATGGGCGGCAGGCCGGTATGCCGTGGAGACCTGCGACAACGGGGTTGAGGCGCGCGAGCGGCTGCGGCAGGAGCGGGTCCATCTGCTGATTACAGATGTGCGCATGCCCGAAGTAAGCGGACTGGATCTGATCCGTTCCCTGCAGGAGTCAGCCTGGAAGCCCGTTATTATTGTCATATCCGGCTATGCCGAATTTGATTATGTGCAGCAGGCTATGCGGCTGGGGGCGGTCAACTACCTGCTTAAGCCGCTGGACAAGTCCGAGCTGCTGTCGGTGGTTGAGGATGCGCTGAAGCGGGAGGAAGAGCAGCAGCGCCACGTGAAGCTGGAGAAGCTGGTGGATCATAAGCTGATGGAGATTGACCCGGATCAGGCACGAATGGGACAGCCGGTCAAAGAAGCGATCGCCTATGTGGAGCAGCACCTGCATGAACAGCTGACAATGGCAGAGGTAGCCGGACTCATCCATCTGAATGCCAGCTACTTCAGCGTATTGTTCAAGGAGCAGGCCGGAGTATCCTTCAGCGAATATTTGGCACGTCTGCGAATTCAGCGGGCTAAGGAATTACTGCTGCAGACCTCACTGTCTATAGGGGAGATCGGGGAGCGGGTAGGCTATCGGACGGATAAGTACTTCATTAAGGTGTTTAAGTCGCTGGAACAGTTAAGCCCAAGCCGGTATAGGCATAAAATGAAGGGCGGATCGCAGGAAATCCATTAAATGTGGAATTTTAGCCAATAAGTGTAGTCTTATATCCCTCCGGGTACGATGCTAGAATTTGATTGGTAGCGATTACATCAGGCCGCGTAATGTGAAATGGGAGGCTATAGCAATGTTGAGGAATAACATAACCAAGGGACTGTTCCTGACACTTACATTGGCCCTTGTTCTGACCGGCTGCAGCTTTACACAGGATAATAATAGTGCGGCGGCAGCCACCAATGCTTCGGCCCCAAAAATAACGATTCATATGATGCACTTATGGCCGGCTGGCCTCTCCGCCCAGCAGAATAAGCTGGTTAGCCAGATCATCGGGGAATACGAGAAAGAGAATCCTAATATTATAATCCAGCAGGGCGTGCTGGAGAATGAACAGTACAAGAATAAGCTGAAGGTGCTCTCTGCTTCGAATGACCTGCCGGATGTAGGAATCACCTGGGCAGCGGGCTTCATGGAGCCTTATGTAAAGGGCGGATTATTCGCTCCGCTGGATGACATCCTGAATGGTACGCGGTTAAAGGGTAAATTCGTAACAGGCACTACTGAAGCCTATGTGGTCGATAATAAGACCTACGCACTGCCGATTGAGCTGAACATTTCACCGATATACTATAATAAGGATATTTTTGCAAAATATAATCTCCAGGTGCCTGCTACGTACGAAGAGTTCAAGCAAGTGGTAAGAACGTTATCCCATCATGGCGTGGCTCCGGTTGCCCTTGGCAACAAGGACCGCTGGACCGGCTCGCTATGGTACATGTACCTTGCTGACCGTATCGCCGGCAGTGATACACTGAAGCGCGCAACGAAGGGGACAAGCTACTTCGATGATCCCGGCCTGGTCCGGGCTGCGGCTGAAGTGCAGACGCTGGTGGATATGAACACCTTCAACAGCGGTTTCAACGGGCTATCCAATGATGAGGGCAAATCGGAATTCTTGAATGAGAAGGCGGCAATGTATCTGACGGGTACCTGGGAGCTTCCCAACTTCACAACGAATCCGGAGATTCCGCAAGACTTCAAAGATAAGGTAGGGTTCTTCAAATTCCCGACTGTGGAAGGCGGAAAGGGCAATATCAACAGCTGGGTTGGCGGTCCGGGTGTCGGACTGTTCGTAGCCGAAGCTTCCGAGGTTAAGGAAGAAGCGAAAGCATTTGTCGAATATTTCGTATACAAATGGGGAGAGGCCTCTGTAACCAGTGCAGGTGTAATTCCGGCGACCAAAGTGGATACCACGAATGAAGAGCTGCCGCAGCTGTATGTCGAACTGCTGAATGAATTAAACCATGCGAGCAGCATCACCCTGTTTGCTGATATACAGATGAAGCCGAACGCTGCCCAGGTCCATCTGGATATGATTCAGGCGCTGTTCGGCAAAGCGATTACACCTGAGCAGTTCGCGGCCAAGCATAAAGAAGCTGTAGCCAAAGGAACCTGATAAGCGTACGACCTTATCACAAAGGGATGCCAATTAGCCGGATTACACGGCCGGGGCATCCCTTATTTGCGGAGTCGGATGATTAAGGCAGTCAGACGTGTTGTCATAGTCTTCCTCATCCTTCCTGCCAAGTGAATAGGATTATGTATTCAAAAGGCGGCCCGCCCCAATCGCAGAGACCAGGGTGAACCGCCTGTTTGTTGCCGCAGATTAATGCGCCGGCGCAGCGCTCAGCGGTTCTGCAGGTTCATGCTGGATCAGGCCGTGCTTCTCCCAGGCTCTGCTCTTCCAGCGGAAGTACATAATGACCGCCCGCACCCATTCATCGAATGCAGTGGCCAGCCAGACTCCGGCCAGACCGAGATCAAGCGTGAATACCAGGAAATAGCCCAGCGGCAGGCTCATGCAGACCATGGAGATCAGGCCCATGTAGACCGGAAACTTGGCATCGCCGGAAGCGCGCAGCGAGTTGATAATGACCAGGTTGCAGGTGCGTCCGGTCTCAAGGAAGAAGCTGAGCAGGATGACCTGGGCGCCCATAGTTATAATCGTCTGATTATCCGTGAACAGGCCCATCAGCGGTATGCGGAACAGAATAACTATCGCGTCCATAATTACGGTGACCAGCAGCGCCCATTTCACACTGGAGAACACCCGCGAGTAAGCTTCCTTAGGCCGCCTTGCGCCCACGAGATGGCCGACAATAATCGAGGTGCCCATGGATACGGCTACGCTGAAGAGGAAGATGTAGCTGGAGATATTCAGCGCGTATTGGCGGGTAGCCATGGCTTCAGCACCCAGATAAGTGATGTATAAAGTGAAGACCAGCTGGCAGCACTGATAGATCACCGATTCAAAAGCGGACGGGATGCCGATTTTGAGAATCTGCAGCACATATTTTTTGGAGAGATGGATGTAATAGGTCCATTTGACCCGCACCTCCATAATCCGGTAGAGCAGCAGGAAGAACAGGACCAGACAGATCAGGCGGCTGGCAACCGTTGAGATGGCTGCGCCTTCGACACCGAGTGCCGGCAGTCCGAAATGTCCGAAGATCAGCAGATAATTGCCCCCGACGTGGATCACGTTCATCAGCAGAGAGACTACCATGGTCTGTTTCGTGAACCCGTGCGTCCGGATGGTGGTGGCCAGGGCGTTCAGCAGTGCCTGAAGGAAGATTCCGCCCCCGACAATATGCATATACGATTTGGCATAGACGAGAATATCGCCCTTCACATTCAGTGCCGTCAGCAGCGTTCCTCCGAACAGCAGCAGAATTGTACTCAGAATAATTCCGACCGCAAGATTGAGCGTTATGGCATTGCCCGTTACCTTGGCTGCTTCTTTGGGCTGCCTGGAACCGAGATACTGCGACACGACAATGGCCGCACCGTTCCCGATAACACTGAGCACGAGAATGGCTATGGCAATAATCTGATTGGCCGCCCCGACACCGGAGACTGCATCATCCGATACGGAGCTGATCATGAATGTATCTACACTCCCCATGAGCATAAACAGGAACAGCTCGAGGAAAATCGGCCAGGTCAGCTTAATTAAATTGAACTCTTTAGGTTTGCTTTCTTCCATAATAAACCGTACACCTTCTTGTTGTTAAAATAGGATTGCCGCCGGAGAATTTGTAAATCTAATGTATGGTAGCACAGCTTTTGTGAAAATGCAGTAAATTTAAGAAAATCCTAAATAAAATCAACCTTCATTTTCAAAAAGACGCAACAGACAGCCCGGCCCCCGCCCAATAGTATCCTTCAGGTAACTACATCACAATAAAGTGCCTACTTCCCTTATCGGCAGTATATCCCTAAACTTAGTACATCACTTACTAAAATATATTAACGACGAGGAGATTCTAAACCTATGAAATTACAGCTAGCACTCGATCTGGTGGATATTGCGGGAGCCAAGGCCATTGTTGCGGAAGTAGCCGAATTTATAGATATCGTGGAAATTGGAACACCGGTTGTTATTAATGAAGGTTTGCATGCGGTAAAAGCGATCAAGGACGCTTTTCCGGCACTCACGGTCCTGGCCGATCTCAAAATCATGGATGCCGGCGGCTATGAAGTGATGAAAGCTGTAGAAGCGGGAGCGGGAATCGTTACCGTGCTTGGCGTGTCCGATGATTCAACGATCCGTGGAGCGGTGGAAGAAGCCAGGAAGACCGGCGCAGAAATCCTGGTTGATCTGATCAACGTGAAGGATCTGAAGGCCAGAGCCGCGGAAGTGGATGCACTTGGCGTTGACTATGTCTGTGTGCACTCCGGATATGATCATCAGGCAGAAGGCAAGAATTCCTTCGAGGATCTGAGAGCGATTAAGAGTGTGGTTACAAAAGCAAAAACAGCGATTGCCGGAGGAATTAAACTGGGCACGCTGCCTGAAGTGATTGCTGCGAATCCTGATCTGGTGATCGTGGGCGGCGGAATTACCGGCGAAGCGGATCAGAGAGCGGCTGCGGCGGAAATGAAGCGCCTTGTAAGCCAGGCCTAAGCAGCTATGGATACGCTGGATTACGCACAGGAAATTGTGAAGGAGCTGCAGGGCTCGGTCTCCGGACTGAACGCCGGAGAAGGCGAAGCCATGGCGGAGCTGCTGCTGTGCTCCGGGCAGATCTTTGTAGCCGGCGCCGGCCGCTCCGGCCTGATGGGCCGGGCGTTCGCGATGCGGCTGATGCAAGCCGGGCAGGCTGCGTTTGTCGTCGGGGAGACGGTCACCCCGGGGATCGGCCCCGGCGATGTGCTTGTGCTGGGCTCCGGCTCCGGCGAGACCAAGGGGCTGGTATCCATGGCGGAGAAAGCCAAGGCGATCGGCGCAGCTGTAGTGCTCGTGACCGTCACCCCGGATTCGTCACTGGGGCGTCTAGCTGATTATATCGTCAAGCTGCCGGGCTCGCCCAAGGATCAGACAGGCGGGAGCTATGCTACGATCCAGCCGATGGCTTCCTTGTTTGAGCAGACGCTGCTGGTATTCTACGATGCCGTCATCCTGCGGATGATGGAGCAGACGGGGCAGACCACCGGCAAGATGTTCGGCAAACATGCGAATCTGGAATAACGTAACGTAAAGACAGCCTGTCCGGAACTTCCGGGCAGGCTGTCTGCATTTTAAAGATGTCAGGCGGTGGTGGCGCTGCTGAAGCTAATGTTGATGCTGCTGCCGGAATTGGCAGCAGCACTGTCTATTATGGCAGGTGAAAGGCGGGATGTGCCTGCCCGGCACCTGCATTCAGCTTAACGCTTAAGCAGATCCTCACGGATCGGTGTGAACACATCGAGCAGCGCCGAATTGGCTTCAAGCGCAGTCACTCCATGCTTGGCGTTAGGCGGAATAGCTATGCTCTGGCCTGCGGACAAGGCGTATTCCTTGCCGTCGATGCGGAAGACGAAGCTGCCGCGCAGACAGTAGCTCATCTGCTCATGCACATGGCTGTGCTCGTAGCCCTCGGCGCCTTCCTCGAAATGAACCTCCATCATCATCAGACTGGCTGCCGCATTCAGAATGCAGCGTTTGACGCCCGGCTCGGCCGGTTCCCATACTCCTAGATTACTCATACTTTATTTCCTCCTTATAAGTGCTGTAGGCATAAATGTTGTACGTTGTGCAATAATGCTTCCTTGATAGCCGGGTGTTCGGGAGAATTGTTGTAGAAACTGCAAGAATAATTCTGCCAAGCCGCGTGAACGGGACGAAATGCTGCCTTTTATACAACACTTTTGGATTTGGGCAGATATTTTCAAGAAAATGTTGTATTCCGTGCAGGATTTTATAGAAGGTACTGGAGCCCGGCCGCAAATAGCGGATGAATCGGGAAATTCCTTATTGCGGAACGGCAATCTGAATCATTCCCGGCTTAAGAATCAGGGTATCGTCCGCCCCGTGTCCGCCGCTCTCTGCTTCCGCACCTTCCGTGCCGAGTACCCGGAGCGGGACGCCGCCGGGAATACGGACGCGGCGGCTTTGCCCTGAGCCGTTGATGGCGGCAACGCACCATGCACCGTCTGCGCGGGAAATCTTATATACCCGCACACCTCCGCCGGCGTCTTCGCACAGCAGCGGCTCCAGCCGCAGCGGGGGAGCTGCTGCTGGGCGTGGATGCAGCAGCACCACATAGTCTTCGCCCGCCTTGCCATGCACCCGGAAATGCTGCTGCGCCGCCAGCGGATAGGCCCCGCCTACGGCACCTTCTCCGGCAGTGATTACCGGTGCGGCCGGTTCGGCGATATGCGCGAGAAGCCGCATGCCGCCTAAAGCTGCTACCTCAATATCCTGCCCTGTGATCTCAGCCCCGGTACTAAGTGTATGCAGATTCCATACGCTGTCTGTTCCGCCCTCAATCCGGTCCCAGACCAGATAAGCGTCAAAGCCTGCCTTGATATACAGGAAATTTCGCTCATACTCACCGGCACGTGTATCCGGGATCAGGCTTCTGACATAATCCAGCTCTTCTGTGAAGATGACCTCCCGGCAGACGCTTTGCAGCGGACCGTCAGCATAGCCGCCTGAACCATCAGCAAATTGGACGATATTATGCGCCGCGCCTGATACATACCAGTGCCGGTCCCCGTTGTAATAACCGCCGGTTCCGGCATCAAGCGTCAGCGGAACCCCGTCTGCCCAGATGGAGAAATGGCCTTCGTCATGATGGGCGTGATAGGTCAGCGGCGAAGCCTCGTAGATGGCATAGTTCCGCAGGTTCTGCTCCCCGCTGCGGAAGATGACGTAGCCGATGCCGGGATAATGCACAGAGCGGAGGGCGGGCTGCTGCTCCGGCAGATCCGGCCGTGGATACAGCAGGGCGACCAGCGGCAGCGGGAAAGCTCCGGTATCCTGGACCGGTGCGCCGCCGTGCTTCCAGGTCCAGACCATTTCTGCCGACAGCTGCGGATCTTCCTCTGCATAGAACGGGGCCGCGTAGCCGAGCAGGCGGAACCACTTCTCCTGTACATTGGCATCGCCGACGGCAGGAGTCAGCAGAACAGGTCCGGCATCGTGACCGCCCTGGATGATGTCCTCTGCGGTGACGATGCCGATCAGGAAGCGGTACATCGCTTTTACCTTAGGGTGCCTGAAGTAATCCATTCCCTGCCGCTGCTTCAGCAGCACGAAGAACAGGAAATACCGGTGCAGCACGGCGCCGTGATAACGCACATTCTCCGGCCAGGCCCCCTCCTGATCCACTACTTCCGCCAGCTGCCAGTCTACTACGGAGCAGGCATGCTTCAGATAGCCAGCACTCTCAGGCTCCTGCGGGAAGAGCAGCGCATAGACACCAAGCCCGGTCGCCCGGTCTGCATTCCAGTTGCTGCGTTTGCCGCCCTTCTCATCAGGGAAGGTCTCCAGATCGAACCGGTAGTAGGCAGTGTCCATCATCATCGCCGTAATATAGCGGAGATCGGAGTGCAGCACCTCTATTTCTCCGGCAGTTAAAACTCCGCTTCCGGCTATCTGGTCATAGATGACCGAGACGGCAGCCAGTCCGCGCCCGATATGCACAGCGCCGTAGATGTCATCATCATGCCAGCCGTCCCGGCGGAAGATATCCATGCCCTGCCGCATATCGGCCAGCATGTACTGCAGCTTGCGCCCCGCCCGGGCGGCATAATGATCTTCACCGCTTACCTTATACAGATTGGCGTCAGCACCGGCAGCCTCCAGCAGATAAGCCCAGTTGGTCAGCGTGGGCCGGTTGAAGGGCGGTCCGGACTGCTCCGGTCCGAGCGGCTGTCCGTCTTCGTCCAGGAACGTAACTCCAGTGCATACGCCGCCGCTGCCAAGCGGAGCTTCCAGGCTGAGCTCCGTCTGGATGCCGTAATAATCGCCTGCGGTTACCGGCAGGCGTTCTTCGTACCGCAGCACAGTAATGCCTTCCTCCGCTTCATTGCTGATGCGTACACAGAGCACATCCTCCTCCTGCGCACCTCCAGCCGGAGTGACGCCGGAAGGCTGCAGTCCGCTTCCGCCCCCGGCCAGCCGTTCAAGCGCCACTCTGCTGCCGCTTCCCGGCTCCTGCGTCCAGCCTTTCAGCGCCTGGCGGAAGCTGCCATTAATCAGCGTCACCGGCAGGCCGAGCTGGGAATGCGTCAGCTGTACACCGCCGATCCGGGCAACGCCCTGCCCCCGGACCTGTACGGACAGCTGCAGGCAAGCGGCCTGGGCGGGAACCTTGAAGACGAACGGCTCCACCCGGAATACACCGAGCCGGCTAAGCGGGACCGCTTCTTCGCGTGCGGAGAATTGTGCGGACAGCTGCTGCTGTCTTACATATTCCTGCGAGATCGCCGGATACTGCTCTATTCTGGCGCGGAGCCTCTTCTGCTGCTCCTGGTCATAGCCGCCGAAGGGGCCAACACCGGCGGTGCCATGATTAGATGAATGTATTGGCAAATTTGCGGCCTCCCTGTGAATGCGAGTTCATTAATTAAACTTACTTAATTTCTACCATAAGTATAGCTGCCCGGGGACGGGACCCGGGATGGGTAAACGGAGGGAGGAGAGGGGACAAAGCAACTGAAATCACCCTTCAAGGCAGGGCCCCCGGCTTTGAAGCCCGATTTCATGAAAAAGTGAATTTCTCCCCCTTAGCGCAGTCGCTTTCTCCCTAACTGTGTCTGCACAGCGGGATTTATGATTAAGGAAAGAAACGCGAGCCGAATAGACAGGAGGAACAATCAATGAATGGAACGAAACGGCAAATAAACGCCTGGACCTTTGTAGCACCCAGTTTGATTCTGACGCTGATTTTTGGGGTGTATCCCGTCTTTTGGGCATTGAAGTACATGTTCTATGATTATCAGGGTTTCGGCACACCGCTATTCATCGGCCTGGATAACTTCGAGCGCCTGCTGCGGGATAAGGATTTCTGGCAGTCAGTGGTGAACACCTTCGTTTACGCAGGCGGCAAGCTGATCGTTACGATCCCGCTGTCCTTTGTGCTGGCTGTAGTGCTCAACCGCGCCCTGAAGGGACGCCAGCTGCTGCGGGCCATTTATTTCCTGCCTACCGTAATCAGTGCTTCGGTAATGGCGATTGTGTTCTACGTTATTTTCAACTCCTACAACGGAATGGTGAATCAGCTGCTGATGGGGGCCGGAATTGTATCCGCTCCCATAGACTGGCTGGGCGCCAAGCATGCCCTGGTCACGGCAATTATTATCGCGATCTGGGGCGCGGTCGGCAACTATATGCTGCTCTTTATTGCGGGGCTGCAGAATATTCCGGAGGATCTGTATGAAGCCGCTTCCCTAGACGGTGCGGGGCCGCTGCGCAAAATGTGGAGTATTACCGTTCCGATGCTGGGACCTGTGCTGCAGATGATCATCATGCTGGCGATTACCGTATCCCTGAAGGGCTACGAGAGCATCATGGTGCTTACCGAGGGCGGTCCTTACGGCAAGACGGAAGTCATGTATCTCTATCTCTATAAATTGTTCTTCCCGGTATCCAGCGGAGGATCAAGCATCCAGCAGTTCGGTTACGGCAGCGCGGTCGGATTTGCTACGGCGGTTATCGTCGGCATCATTACCCTGATTTACTTCTATGTATCCAAGAAACTGAATGATATCTACTAAAAGAGAGGAGAATGAACAGTGAGCACAATGCATGCGGAAACGAAAATGGCTTCGGCGCAGACCAGCCGTTCCTTAAAGAACAAGGCGCTGCTGTCCCGGGTACTGTTGTGGATTTTCCTGCTGATCGTAGCAGCGTTTGCGTTATTCCCCATCATATTGGCGTTCTTCGGATCGCTTAAATCTAATCTGGAGCTGACGACGGGTACTACCCTGCTGCCGAAGGAATGGATCTTCGATAACTATGCGCAGGCCTGGACATCCGCTAATTTCGCAAGGTTTACCTGGAACAGCGTATTTATAAGCACCTTTACGACGTTAGGGACTTTATTGATAGGAACGATGGCTGCCTATGCGGTAGCTAGGGTGGATTTCTACGGGAAGCGCCTGTATGTGGTTATTCAGTCCTGCACCCTGTTCATCTCCATCGGTGCTGTCGTGCTGCGTCCCCAGTTTGATCTCATGGTCTCACTGAATCTGCAAAAATCGCTCTGGGGCGTCATCATCATCCTGATCAGCGGTCATGCCACTGCATTCTTCATGCTGATCGGTTTTGTGCGGGCAATCCCGAAGGAACTGGATGAGGCGGCGTTTATTGACGGCTGCAACTTCTATAGCGTATACTTTCGTGTTATCTTGCCGCTCCTGACACCGGCCCTTGGGGTCACAGCGCTCTGGACCTTCCGCGGCGCCTGGAATGAATACATTCTGCCGCTGGTATTTACGATGACGCAGCCTGGATTACAGACGCTCACCGTAGGCCTGGCCGGGTTGAAATATGGTGTCGGTGATGCGGCACAGCCCCAATTAATGCTTGCCGGCGCATGCCTGTCGATGCTGCCGATGATCATTGTCTATATTTTTGCCAACAAATCATTCATGCAGATGACAGCGGGCTCCGTGAAGGGCTAAGCGGGCTAAGGCTAACGCGGCGGTCCAACGGCAGCCAGTCTTAACGAAGGATGTGTAATCATGCTGAAGGCCTGGCTGTACCGGACCTCGCTGAAGAAAAGAATATGGCTGACATTCACCGGGCTGACCGTCTTTTGTATCTCGGTCACTGGCCTGTGGGCCTATTCGATTGCTTCGCGGGCCATGGAACGCAACTCCATCGACCTGAACCGCAATGTGCTGAACCAGTCCGTTAATGTGCTGGACCAGAAGCTGAAGCAGATCATTGTGGCGTCCTCCACCATGATGCTGAGTGAAGCGTATAAGCAGACGATGCGGGATATACAAGCGGATAATACCGACCGTTTCTTTGCCAACTTCTCCTTATTGCAGGGCCCCTTCACACAGGCGGAGCTGACAGAGAACTCCATTGAATCGATCCTGGTCAGTACACCGGACGGGGATTTCTACTCCGCCGGCAATCTGCGCAGAACAGCGACTCCATTTATGGAGTCTTTGCTGTATCAGCGGATCAAGGATAATCCGGAATCGAACTGGGTTGAGAGCCATGAGGACGAGCTGTTCGCCGGCAGTCATCATGTGATCTCCCTGCTGCTGCAGCCGCTGACGGAGAGCTATGTGCCCGATGTCTTCCTGACCGTTAATGTGAAAGAGGACATTCTGGAGGATACCGTCAGCGGAGGCGCGAGTCTCGGCAGTGCCAAGTTTCTGCTGATCAACAAGGGCGGAGCCAGTGTCTTCGGAGATAAGGAACGGCCGGACTGGTCCCGCTCAGAGGTATTTATGAACAAGCTGCTTCAGGCGGACAGCGGCAATTTCGAATATTCTGCGGGCGGCGGGACGATGCTGGTCAGCTACGCAGATTCGCGGTATGCGGGGGACTGGCTGCTGGTCAGCTACCAGTCGAAGGAGGAGCTTCTTCAGCCTGTGCGCAGCATTCAGTGGCTGGTGCTGATGATTATGGCCGTGTGCATTGTAATCGCGCTGCTGCTGGCGAGGTACCTCTCGGCACTGCTGCTCGGGCCGCTGCTGAAGCTGCAGAAGACGATGTCGCGGGTGGAGCATGAGGATCTGGATGCCCGCTTCGAGAGTCCGTTCCAGGATGAGATCGGGGAGGCGGGCCGCAAATTCAACCAGATGCTCGACCGGATCGGCGGGCTGATTCTTGAGGTCAGGGATACGGAGAAGGAAAAGCGCAAAGCGGAGATCAAAGCGCTGCAGGCGCAGATTGAACCCCATTTTTTATATAACACGCTCAATACAATCCTATGGAAATGCGAAATGGACGAATATGAAGATGTGAAGCGGATGGTGATTTCCCTGTCCGCGCTGTTCCAGCTGGGCCTGAACAACGGGCAGGAGATTACGACACTGGGTAAGGAGCTGGAGCATGTCCGCCAGTACCTGAATCTCCAGCAGCAATGTTATGAGGGCCTATTCGAATATACGATAACTGCTGGAGCGGAGCTGCTGGAGCTGCCTGTCCTTAAAATTATTATTCAGCCCCTTGTGGAGAATTCCATTCTGCACGGGCTGAAGGAGCTTCGGGGCGAAGGCATGATTACGATCTCTGTGGCAATAGAGGCGCAGCATCTCGTGATCCGGGCGGCTGATAACGGGTCGGGCATGGATGCGGAGCAGCTGAATGCCCGGCTGAAAGAGCCGGCCGGCAGCGGGGGATATGCCCTGACCAATATCTGCAGCCGCCTGCAGTTATATTACGGCAAGGAAGCCTCTTTAACCTTCCGCAGCCGTCCACACATAGAGACTGAAGCGGTTCTCTCAATTCCAATGGAAGGTGGAGTTTATCCTGAGCCACGCTGAACCTGTAAAAATATGCATTGTAGATGATATTCCGGCTGTGGTCCGGGGCTTGTCCCAGCGGATTCCCTGGGAGGAGCACGGGATCGCCGTCGCTGCAACGGCGGCCAACGGAGAAGAAGGGCTGCTGCAGATCCGCAAACACCGTCCGGATATTGTTCTGACCGATATCCGGATGCCATTCACCGACGGGCTGGAGATGATGAGGATGATTCTGGCGGAGCAGCCGGGGATCAAGCTGATCTTCCTGACGGGTTATTCGGATTTCTCTTATGCCCAGGAGGCGGTGAAGCTCGGGGCCTTTGACCTGATCGTCAAGCCCTTTACCAAGCCGCAGGTGCTTGAATCTGTCCTGAAGGCCAAAGAGGTGCTGGAGCGTGAACGCTCGCAGGCTGAACAGATGCGGGGAATGGAGCAGAAGCTGCGGGAGAGCATGCCCTATCTGCGTCAGGAGTATATGCGTCTCCTGATCCGTTACGGCAGCAGGCAGCAGCACCGCAGCCAGCAGTGGGATTTCTATGCGATTACAATGAACAGCCGCGACTTTTGTGTAATGGTGGCGGAGATCGACTTTTTTGCCGAGCGTACGGCTGCCCTGGCGGTCTCTGAGGTTGAGCTGATCCGATTCGCGGTGCAGAACATTCTGGAGGAGACGATTGGCGGGTACACGCAGGGTCTCGTGTTCCGCGAGCATGTTAATCAGTTCATTATCGTTATGAATCCCCCGGCGGAGCTTGATGCGGAGCAGCTGGCCGAGCAATGCCGGGAGAATGTCTGCCGGCATACGTACCAGACCGTGTCTATCGGACTCGGCGGGGAAGTGGAGGAGGCTGGTCAGTTATCGGTTTCCTACGCCCAGGCGCTGTCTGCGCTGACCAATACATTCCTGACCGGCGGGAACAGTGTATACCGCTATGTGGAATCGCCGGAGAGGGATGCCGCGCTGCCCAGATACTCTTTTGACAAGGAGAAGGAGCTGCTCTATTGCCTGCGTTCGGCTAATCTGGCTAAGGCAGAGGAACAGCTGGACAATATTTGGAATGAGTGGCTTAGTGCCCCCGTGCTGCCCGATCCGGCGATCGTCAAGACGATGTGCCTGGAGCTGGCTCATTCCATCCACCGTGTCTTCTCCGACAAAGCTTCAGACGCGGAGGTCAAGCTGCTGGAGAAAAAGCTGGCCGATATGAATACCTCCGCCTCATTCGAGGAGCTGCGGGGGCAGATCCGGGAATTCTGCCGCCAGGGCTGCTCCTATGTACAAATCCGCCAGTTCAGTGAAGCGCGTGTGCTGGTGGAGCGTGCCATCGCCTACATCAACGAGAATCTGCACCGCAACCTTGCGGTTGCCGATTGTGCGAGGGAGGTTCATCTCAGCCCCAGCTATTTCTCCAATCTGTTCAAGAAGGAAATGGGGATGACACTCGCCCAGTACATTATCAGCCGCAGAATGGAGAAGGCCAAGGAACGGGTGCTCGAGGGCATGCAGGTTCAGGATATCGCCATCTCGCTGGGCTATGAGGACCGTCCTTATTTCACCGAGCTGTTCAAGAAATATACCGGCATGACGCCGACCGACTTCCGCTCCAAATACACTTCGGAGGTGCAGCGCGGAAACAGTGATTTCGTCTCCCCTGAATAGTTGTTTTCTCCTTCACTTACAACCCCGCAGTCATTCTATAATTTTTATATGAAATGAATGCGATTACAAAAAGAAAAGGGAGGGTTTCAAGATGAAAAGAAATCAATGGATGCTGGCTGGAGCTTCGCTGCTGCTGGCAGGATCGCTGGCTGCATGCTCCTCGTCAACCGCTTCAAATAATACAAAGGCAGAGGGCGGGGATACCTCCGCTGAGCAAACCAAGCTGGTCTACTGGTCCATCGACCGTCATGATTCGGATTTCATTGAGCAGAAGATCAGTGAGTACGAGGGGCTTAATCCTAATGTTGATATTGAATTCAAGGTGATGGCTGACAACTACGCCCAGTCGGTGGATATCGCCTTCTCCAGTAAACAGGCCCCGGATATTCTGCGCGTGGATACAGGCAATGTACCGGCCTGGGTCAAGAAAGGGTATCTGGAATCGTTCGACAGCTATATCGCGCCGGAAATGAAGAGCCGGTTCGAGAGCGTGCTCATTAATGAGAAGAATATGGTTGACGGCAAAATCTACACCCTGCCGAATATTGGCCAGTTCTGGCGCCTGATCTATAACGTCGATCTGTTCGAGAAGGCCGGGATTGCAGAGCCGCCAACTACACTTGCTGAAATGGTGGAGGATGCCAAGAAGATTACTGAGGCGGGTAAAGACAGCGGTGCTTACGGATTCGCCGGTAATTTCAAGAGCGGAAGCGGGTTTGAACGCATTGCCCATCCGATCACAACCCTCAGTAAGACAGAAGGAACGGAAGGTTTTAACTTCCAGACCGCTAAGTTCGACTTCGGCATGTACAAGGAGACGCTTGAAGCCCTGCGGCAGATCGTAGTGGACGGCAGCATGATGCCGGGTTCGGAATCGCTTGATATTGATCCCCTGCGGGCACAGTTCGCTCAAGGTAAAATCGGGATGTATTTCAACCATTCTGTTGAGCCTAGTGTGTACAAAACTCAATTCCCGACCGAAATCCGCTGGGCGGCAGCACTGCCACCAACCGTGGACGGCCAGCAGAACGGCGCCAGCCAGGTCATCTCCGGCAGCTATCTGGCGATGAGCAAAGACTCCGGGCAGAAAGAGGCCGCCTGGAAGTTTATCGAGTGGATGTACAGCGATGAGGTACAGATCGCATACCAGGAAGGCGGATACGGGGTTTCTGTTATTCCTTCTGTTGCTGCCGCAGCGAAAGCTCCGGATATCCCGGGAATCGAAGACTTCCTGCCAACCAAGTATGACGGAATCTATCCGGCAACTCCATTCACAGCTACCGAAGGACGTCTGGAAGGAACGAAGAAGATGGATGTGTTCAACAGATATATCTTTACCGGCGGAGATTTGGACAAGGATCTTCAGGATCTGAACACACGTTATAACGCCGCCCTGGACAAAGCCAAAGCTGCAGGCGACACTACGATTGAAGCCCAGCCGGACTTCAGTGCAGCCAGCCTGCAGGGAAGCCTGGTCAAGGAATAACCATAATACTCTTATGCAGCATACAGACCGCTGGCCCTAGGCCAGCGGTCTGTTACGTATATATGGGGTCTGCCCCAGGGCGTCTTCTGGCGGTGTGCAGTCCCCGGGTGTATTGTAGTATGATATTAAGGAACGAAAGGAGGGACTTATATTGGCGACTGAGATTAAAGACCGTATCAATCTGAAGGAAATCAACTGCGAGAAGGAGCTTACGCTTGCTGTCATCAGCGGCAAATGGAAGCTTATCATATTGTGGCACCTGGGCCTGGAAGGGACCAAGCGCTTTAGCGAGCTAAAGAAGCTGATTCCGCATATTACCCAGAAAATGCTGACCAATCAGCTGCGTGAGCTGGAGGAAGATCAGCTGGTATTCAGGCGGGTGTATGCTGAGGTCCCGCCGAGAGTAGAATACTCTATGACGGAGTATGGGCATACGCTGATGCCTGTGCTGCGCATGATGTATGACTGGGGCAAGAATTACGGGGAGAACGTCATTTGGAAAGATGACCCTGACCGCGACAGATCGATGAAATGAAATTCATATAGATTTAGACAAATGGAGGAGATTGATAATTATGCTGCTGAAGACAGAATATAGCCCGCTGCTGGAGACGTTTAAGTTCGCGAACGGCATTGAACTGAAGAACCGTGTGGTGATGGCGCCGATGACTAATTTCTCCTCGAATGAGGATGGAACCGTCTCAGGGCCGGAGCTTGATTATTACATCCGCCGATCCAAGGGGGCAGGAATGGTTATTACCGCCTGTGTATATGTATCACGCGGCGGGAAAGGCTTCCCGGGTGAATTCGGTGCTGACCATGACGGGCTGATTCCGAGCCTTCGCGGGCTGGCTGAGGCCATTAAGGGTGAAGGGGCGAAGGCGGTTCTGCAGATCTTCCATGGCGGTCGCCAATGCCCTCCGGCGCAGCTGCCGGACGGGCAGACGGTCAGCGCAAGTGATGTGCCGTCCGAGCTTCCGGGCGGCGGGCAAGGACCGGTTCCGCGCGCACTGACTGATGAAGAAATTACCGGAATTATCGCTGATTTCGGAGAAGCTACACGCCGGGCGATCGAAGCCGGATTCGATGGTGTGGAAATTCACGGTGCCAACGGCTATCTGCTGCAGCAGTTCTTCTCCCCGCATTCGAACCGGCGCGAAGACCGCTGGGGCGGCGATCTGCAGAAGCGTCTGACCTTCCCGCGGGCTGTTCTGCGCAGTGTCAAGGATGCGGTGAAGCAGCATGCACAGGGGGAATTCCTTGTAGGGTACCGCTTCTCGCCTGAAGAGCCGGAAACACCGGGAATTACGATGGCTGATACCTTTGCGCTAATCGATGCACTGACAGGGGAAGGGCTTGATTATCTGCATGCTTCCCTGATGGAGCTGTGGTCGCAGCCGCGCCGGGGTACCGAGGACAGCCGTCCGCGGATCGAGCAGATTGTAGACCGCGTGGGAGGCAAGGCTCCGGTAATTGGAGTAGGCTCGCTCTATACCGCCGCTGATGCCCTGAAGGGTCTGGACAGCGGGATCAGCCTGGTCGCTCTGGGCCGTCCGCTCCTGATTGAACCGGACTGGGTTCAGAAGGTTGCCGAAGGGCGTGCAGCTGAGATTAAGACTGAGCTGGACCCTTCCGCCCAAGCTGAGCTTGTAATCCCGGACCCGCTCTGGAATGCACTGATTCATACGCCGGGCTGGCTGCCGGTTAAGCAGTAAATAGCAGGTAGCAGGAGGGCGTCTGTCCTGCGTCTGTAACTATTGATGACCTCTGGGTGCCTATATTTAAGGCTTCCAGAGGTTTTTTGCCATATTGGCATAAACGTGGAAATCTATATATGATACAATCGTATTAATTAACGGAACATCCTACAATGAGGAGTTTGCAGATATGAATGTACAGGGGAGAAACGATAGTTCCGGCGATGCGGAAGAGATGAGGCGTGATGAAGAAATGGATTCTTTTCAGCGGACGCTCGAGGTCATCGGTGGCAAATGGAAAGGAGTCCTGCTCTACCAACTAATCAGCGGTACAAAGCGGTTCAATGAACTGCGCAGATTATGTCCGGGAATTACCCAGCGGATGCTGGCCATGCAGCTGCGGGAGCTGGAGCGTGATGGTCTGGTTCATCGTGAGGTGTACCCGCAGGTGCCCCAGAAGGTCGAGTATTCTCTGACCGAATGGGCCCGGGGCCTGGAATCCGGCCTGCTTAGTATCAAACACTGGGGCGAAGGATACAGGGAGGTACTGGCCCAGAGTGGACCTGAACTGCAGCCTGCCGGGGGCCGGGCCGGAGAAGACTCCGTGGAAGCAGCTCCGCGCAGCACAAATACCCCCGGATAAGCGGGATGCGCTTTATCCGGGGGTATTTGTGCTATGCAGGAGGCGTTAAGCTTTTTGCTCAGCCAGACGGGCAATCTCTACGATAACCTGAACAGCCTTCAGCATTACATCTACAGAGGCATATTCAAATTTGCCGTGGAAATTCTCGCCGCCGGTGAAGATATTCGGTGTCGGCAGGCCCATATAGGACAGCTGTGAGCCGTCGGTCCCTCCGCGGATCGGGCGGATCACTGGCACTATTCCCAGACCCTCCATTGCTTCCTGGGCGATATCAACGATGTGGCGCACCGGCTCAATTTTTTCACGCATATTATAATACTGGTCATTCATCTCCAGCACAACATTGTCTGCTCCGTAAGTAGACTTGAATTCATCCACAATGGCAGCGATATGGGCTTTGCGGTTCTCGAAATGCTCGCGGTCAAAGTCACGGATAATATACTGCAGCTTGCTGTGCTCGGCATTGCCCTGCATGGAGATCAGGTGATAAAAGCCCTCGTATCCATCCGTGAATTCAGGCGCTTCACCGGCAGGAAGCCGGAGATGGAAGGCCATGGCGATCTTGGAAGAGTGGATCATCTTGCCCTTGGCCGTACCGGGATGCACGTTAACCCCATGGAAGCTGATTTTGGCGGCAGCGGCATTGAAACTCTCATACTCCAGCTCTCCGAGCGGGCCGCCATCAACGGTATAGGCATAGGAAGCGCCGAATGCTGCAACGTCGAACTTATGCGGGCCGCGTCCGATTTCTTCATCCGGGGTAAAAGCGACTCTGATCTTGCCATGTTTGATCTCCGGATGCGCGAGCAGATACACCATCGCCGTAACGATCTCCGCGATACCAGCCTTGTTATCTGCCCCCAGCAGGGTAGTGCCGTCGGTGGTAATCAGGGTATGCCCCTTGTAGCCGCTCAGCTCCGGGAAGCTTTGTGTGGTAAGGACGACGTTCAGCGCCTCATTCAGCACAATATCGTTCCCGTCATAGTTCTCAATAATCTGCGGCTTCACATTCGTGCCGGTGAAATCAGTTGCCGTATCCAAATGGGCCAGGAAGCCGATTACCGGAACATCCTTGTCCGTGTTGGCCGGTAGTGAAGCCATAACATACCCATGCTCGTCCACTGTGACTTCCGTCAGCCCGATCTCCTGCAGCTCCTCTACCAGCTTATGGGCAAGCACCATTTGGCCGGGTGTGGAAGGGCAGGTCTCACTGTCCTCATTCGATTGGGTATCCATTTCAGCATAAGAAATAAAACGCTTGATCAGCTCTTGTTTCAATTCAGGTCATCTCCTCTTCATCTTCGTATGTCTATATTATCACGATCCGCCAGAGGTCTCATCTCCGTGCGGACTTCCGAAGAGAGAAATGTCTGCTTACGGCTGCCTAACCAGCGGCTGGCTTGCGATCAGCTTAGCCGAGAGCAGATAGCGGTCAGGAGCTGAACCGACGTAGGAGAAGGGATAGCAGGTGATCAGGGTAAGGACAGGTTCTGCGCTTGGCTTAATCGCTCCCCGTGCTTCTGCGTCTACAATCGTGCTCCCTGTGATCTCATAGGTGAACTTCCCCTCCGCCGTTTCGAGTTCAATGATATCGGACACATCCAGATCCCCAAGGCTCCGGAACACTGTGTCGCGATGTCCTGCCAGTACGCTGTTGCCGGTGGAGCCTATGGCTGCGCTTCCTTCGTCATGTCCTGCCCCTTTTTTTAGAGCGGCCCGTCCCGTCCCCTCCAGAATAGCCACCCGTTTGTCCAGCTTTGGAAAATAGATCTCTCCAATAACCTCCCCCTCCGTATATGCGGGATTGGCGCCGCCTTGTTCTACAGGGTTGCTCATCATGCCGTCAGGCAGCGGAGTCTCTTCCTCTGTTGCGGTGGTGAACTGGGCTTCCTCCCTCTTTTTCTCCCAGGTTTGCAGGGCTTCCCGGGCTTCTGCGGGAGCTTTGAAGATCTGGACGGCCGAATACAGCATGACGCATAAAGAGAGTATGAAGATCAGCTTCACGGCTAAGGATATACCGGAACGCTTCTTCATACTCTCTCCTCCAGCCTTGTGCGGATTGTTATTTCTTCGATCCGAGCTTGCGGATGACGATCAGACTGAGAATAGCTACAGCCATGCTGGCCAGAATCAGATTGTACCAGGGCTCTGCGGTATCCGGCAGCCTGCCGTCCTCATCCGGTCCGGCGAGCGGAAGCTCGTCATCGGTAAGGGTTGCCCCGTCATCCGGTGAAGGTGCTGGTGTACTGCCGGCGGTGACAGCTCCGGCGTCTGGCGTAGCGGATGGGCTGCTGCCTCCATTGTTATCCCCGCCGCCCAGCGGTACCGGTGCTTCACTTACAGTCACTTCATCAACTGCCGGTGTTGCCGTAGCGGTTGGTGATGGGGCTGGCGTTAGGGCAGGTGCCGTGCTGCTGGATGGCGGATCCGTTGGGGCCGGTGTTGCTGTTGCTGTTGCTGTTGCTGTTGCTGTTGCTGTTGCTGTTGCTGTTGCTGTTGCTGTTGCTGTTGCTGTTGCTGTTGCTGTTGCTGTTGCTGTTGCTGTTGCTGTTGCTGTTGCTGTTGCTGTTGCTGTTGCTGTTGCTGTTGCTGTTGGCGTGCTGCCGGGTCCCTCTGGCGTTGCCGTAGCAGTCGGTGCAGCCGTAGGCTCAGCAGTCGGTTCTGCGGTAGGCCCAGCTGTAGGGTCTGGTGTCGCGGTCGGTACCGGCGTTGCCGTAGGCTCAGGCTCTGCCGTAGCGGTGAATTCAAAGGCTACACTCACCGTCTTCCCCTGAAATTCATTGCCGGCTTCAGGTGGGAATAACACATCCATCTGGATGGCCTCTTGCGCAGCGCCCTCAAGCGAGCCGATAGTCACCCGGCCTTCTGCCTCGCTCATTACCCCTGAATAGATGATTACTCCCTCTTTTTGCAGGGTCATTTGCAGGATTTTGTACAATTCTGCGTCCCCGGAGAGGAATTTGAAGTCTACAGAATAATCAAACGGGTCATTTCCTTCATTGATGACCGTATAATCTGAAGCCATAGTATCTCCCGGCTGCATGTTGTTCATGGTCGCAGTGCTGGTCGTATGCGAATTTACGGTCAGCTTAATCGTGTCCTCGGCGCTGGCCCCTCCGGCATGCCATACGACACCAGCCAGAACAACTAGAATATAAGCGCCTAGCAAGGACGCGCGATAGCTCTTTTTCACATTCCCGCCCCTCTCTTCTGGGAAGTCATCTTTACTCTATTTCTAGTTCACTCGCCCGCCTACAACCCGTATTTCCTAGCTTATAACCGCCTAATTCTGCAGTTTCCAGCCACGATCCGCCACGATTCATGCCTGCCTGCGCATGCTTTGTCGAATAAAGTGGTTTTTCAGAGAACCACTACGAAACAGGGCGATAGTACCCGATAGAACGAACCCGAAGAATGCTATTGCGCATTTGTTCGTTATAACGAATAACTACAGTATAATCAAATTTAAAGATAAATAAAAACAGTGAAATCGGTTTAAATAAGGTATAAATGAAGATTTAATGTACATAATAATTTGTTTACTACAGTTTACTACTGTTAACTCATTATTTCTCCGGATATTAATGAATAAGTGGTATTTTATAGAGAACGATTCATTGTTAAGCTGTAAATGAAGAGACTAGCGGTGTTTCTTGCATACAAATAGCCCATTTAAGCTACATGCACGGATCTCTCCGTGTGTAGTTAAATGGGCCGGGTATTTGATGGGCGGTCGGTTTATTTCTCCTGCAGCAGCTCGGATACCAGCTTATAAGAGTGCAGGCGTGCGGAGTGATCATAAATCTGTGATGCAATAATCCACTCGTCGGCAGCAGTCTCCTCGAGAATCTCCAGCAGCCGTTCTTTGATTAGCGAAGGATCGCCGGCAATGGAATATTGCTGTTTGCTTAGCAGCATCGCCTTCTCCTGCGGCGTCCAGATTCCATCCAGGCTGTCCACCGGAGGCTGGAGCTTGCCGGTACGGCCGCGGATGATATTCAGGAATTGCTGCTGCTGTGAGGTGGCCAGTCTGCGCGCTTCCTCCACCGTATCTGCGGCGGTTATTCCCAGTCCGATCATGACATGGGGCTTATCGAGCACTGCAGAAGGCTTGAAGCTGCTGCGGTACAAATGCAGTGCCGGCAGCAGGTAATCCGGTGCAAAGTGGCTGGCAAAAGCAAACGGCAGACCGAGCTGGCCCGCAAGCTGGGCACTGAAGCCGCTGGAGCCAAGCAGCCAGATCGGAAGATTCAGTCCTTCGCCGGGAACGGCGCGTACACCGAGCGGGCGGCTGCCCGCCCCGTTAGCGTCGAAATAAGCCCGGAGCTCGCTGAGCTGCTCGGGGAATTCGCTGCCGTCGCTGCCAAGACCACGGCGCAGCGCTCTGGCAGCGGCCTGGTCGGAGCCGGGGGCCCGGCCGAGGCCAAGATCGATGCGTCCGGGATATAAGGACTCCAGCGTGCCGAACTGCTCGGCGATAACAAGCGGTGCATGGTTGGAGAGCATGATGCCCCCTGAGCCGACACGGATACGCTTGGTTCCTCCAGCTACATGTCCAATCACAAGGGACGTGGCAGAGCTGGCAATGCCGGGCATATTATGATGCTCCGCCAGCCAGTAACGGTGGTATCCCCATTCTTCGGCATGACGTGCTAAATCAAGTGTGTTATGAAATGAATCCGCCGCTGTTCCGCCCTCGCGAATAGGGGCTAAATCCAGCACGGAGAACGGAATGTCGTGCAATTGCTTCACCATAATCCCTCCCATAATGGATGCTTCAGCATCAGTAAGCAGTATTTGCAGCTATAGATTGATCTACCCGCCAATTATAACATGAAATAATATTATTTACACACTTTAAGTAAGCGGTACAGAGGAAGAGGGGATATTACGGATGAAGGGATATTACGGATGGAGGGATATTACTGATGAAGAATCTATATCGATTGATCCGGTATTCTTCCGGATCAGTACAGGATTAGCACCGGGCTCATTGCTCTGATCTGCAGGCTGGCTGCGATGGCCCCTTATCCTAAGCATTGTCTAGACTGAACTCAAGATTTCACCATAAAACTCCAACATAAACTCCAACATAAAACCAATCCTGACTAAGCCTTTATTCTGTGATTATTTGAACTTCTAGGCGGCTACCGTTGACGCAGGAATTTTCCGATTTAATCCGCCTCCGTGGCAGAGATCCAGTAACTTATTAAAAAATCCTGCACCAAATACAACATTTCTCCTCTCCTATCGGTCCTAATCCAAAATTGTTGTACAAAAGGCAACATTTCACCTTGTTCAAGCGGCTCAGCAGGATTATTGTTGTATTTCATACAACAATCCGCCCGATCACCCGGCTATCCATCAATCAAAGTTGTAAAACGTACAACATTTATGTCTGCAGTTCTGCAGTATCTATAGTGTCTGTAGTTCTGCAGTTCTGCAGTTCTGCAGTGTCTAAAGTAGCTAAAGTAGCTAAAGTAGCTAAAGTGCTTCCAAAGAAGTCTCCACTCTGCCGCTGGAGAATTGAGTGTAAGGCATTCACGTACGCTTTGACGTACTCCGCCAGTCCCGCAGTGACTGACCGGTAATTTGAATGGTTCTTGTCTTAAGTGCGGTTTATCTAACTGTATTTTGTGCAACTAAAGCGAACACTCATTGCGGTGCGGCATTCCACACTCGCTACTCTCAACAGATATGCAGGCGTTGTTCAGCAAGTTAGATCTATATACGTAAGTTCACTCATTATAGGTACAGCGATTAATGTGCTATAGCTACATAATGATCAGCAGAGTAAGGGTCAGCAGTGAATTGAGAAGCTTTTCAGATGGACGGAGGTGATTAAAAAATAGGCGTTGTCCATTAGCCAAACAGGTAAAATCCGCAGCCGGTGAATAGCATAAAGAGGATTAATTATTGAAAAATCGTCCCAAGTGAAGTTTAATGTAAGCGCATAACAAAGATCTTGCCAAGTTACGGAAGCCTTGCTATAATCGCTTTGAAAAGCTTTTCTAAATAGAAACGGCTACGCTGTGCTTCAGGAAAGCCTATGCTTCCGGAGCAGCGATATTACATATCGGCTCAGGTATCCGTTTCAGCGAGAAAGATAAGGAACATTTATTGCGTAAGCATATAAACTCTTATCTTTATAAAAAGGAAGTCAGAGCTATGAAGCCAACAATCAGAGATGTAGCCAGGATGGCCGGTGTATCCATCAGCACGGTTTCCCGTGTAATGAATGCGCCGGACACGGTAGTTGAGAGTAAACGCAGCCGGGTGATGGAAGCCATAGAAGCGCTGAAGTATCAGCCTAATGCGTTTGCGCGCGGTTTGATTTACAAGAAGTCTTTTACACTGGGCCTGCTTATTCCCGATATTGAGAACCTGTATTTCGCGGGGGTGATCCGGGGGATGCAGGATGCCTGCATTAAGCTCGGCTACAGTCTGATGATCTGCAATACAGACCGTGACAAGGAGCGGACGCTGTCTTATATCGATACCTTCCATGAGAAGCAGGTGGACGGAGTCGTGTTCGCCAGTGATGTGCTGTACCCGGAGTATTATGAGAAGCTGGTAGGCTGCAGAATTCCGTTCGTGCTGGTCTCTTCCCACTCTGATGAGTATGAGGTGGCTTCGGTGGAGGTCGATGATGAGAAGGCAGCGTATGATGCGGTGAAATTCCTGATTGAGCTGGGTCACCAGGAGATCGGAATGATCGGCTTCAATCATGATAACTCGGTGTCCGGGCCGCCGCGTGTTGCTGGATTCGTCAGAGCGCTCAAGGAATTCGGTTTGGAACGTAATGTGGAGAAGGTCAAATACGCCAATCACCGCTTTGAACAGGCGTATCAGGCATCGCATGAGCTGTTCAGTGAGTATCCGGAGCTGACTGCTGTATTCTGCGTGGCCGATGAGTTTGCCATGGGAACGATCTCTTATCTGAAGGACCGCAATATTCTGGTGCCGGGTCAGGTGTCGGTAATCGGTTTCGACAATCTGCGGATGTCCGGCATGTTCATTCCGAAGCTGACAACGATCGCACAGCCGATTTATCAGCTGGGTTACCGGGCTGCGGAGAAGCTGCATGAGTTATTAACGACCGGCTCTGTGGCTGTCATGAAAGAAAAGATGGAGCATAAGCTGGTTGTAAGAGAATCCTCGCGTGAGAAATGAAACCTGCTTGCGGGCAGGATTGAAGCGCTGCTGCCTGGGTTGTGGAGGGGCAGAGCGGTCTCTTTTTCTAAATTTGAAAAGCTTTTCACAGGGATTCAGCAGATTAATGTAAGTTAATATGGTTAGTTTACACGGAAATCTGCTGGAAATACGATTGCCAGAGGTAGAAAGGTGCAGGAATATCACAAATTAAAAATAAAACGTTGGAAAAGATGAATTTGCAGTATTGGAAACGCATTCAGTATGTGATATTATGGAAATGTAAGCGCTATATCTATGTTGCTGACTCAGGAATCCCTGACATTAAACTGTACAAATTATCATACTCTGAAAAGCTTTGCAAGGAGGTGGTCCAGTGCTCAGCCGGTAGCCATTCCGGGAATTAAGCTGACCTAATGCAGTCTCTAAAAACAATTAAAGGGGATGTATGAAACAATGAAGAAGGCTCCAGGACGTAAACTGTCACTCGCTATGGTGCTGTGTTTATCCTTCACCCTGATGCTCAGCGGATGCGGCGGGAATAACAATAATGCGGCACCGACGGAAGCCCCGGCGGCAACAGAAGCTCCGGCAGCAACAGCAGCAGATAACAACCAGGAATCGACAAATAATGCGGAGGCTGCAGCTGCCGGCAGCCCGCTGGACTTAGCGATGAAAGGTGAATATAAAGGGACTAAGGTAACGATGTTCGGCCCGTTTGTGGACGCCGACCAGGTGAAATTTGAGAGCAGTATCAAAGAGTTTGAAGAAAAAACCGGCATTGATATTCAATATGAAGGCTCCAAGGAATTCGAAGCTACGATTAATATCCGTGTTGACGGCGGCAACGCTCCCGATATCGCTGACTTCCCGCAGCCGGGTCTCCTGGCTTCCATTGCCAAAACCGGCAAGGTAGTCGATCTGACCGGGGTGCTGGATCAGGAGAAGCTGACAGCCAATTACAATAAGAGCTGGCTGGATATGTCCACCATGGACGGTAAGGACGGCAAGATTATGGCCGGGATCTGGAACCGCAGCAACGTGAAGAGTCTGGTCTGGTATCCGAAGAAGCAATTTGACGATGCCGGATACACGGTTCCGCAGACTTGGGATGAGATGATGGCGCTGACAGAGCAAATTGCCAAAGACGGTGATCCTGCCTGGGCTATCGGCATTGAGAGCGGCGCGGCTACCGGCTGGGCAGCCACCGACTGGGTGGAGAACATTATGCTGCGCACCACAACTCCTGAGAACTATGACAAGTGGGTAAGCGGGGAGCTGCCGTTCACCTCTCCTGAAGTGAAGAATGCTGTAGAAGTGATGTCCAAAATCTGGCTGAACAAGGATTATGTATACGGCGGAGCTAAGTCCATCGTAACCACTGCTTTCGGTGATGCTCCGAAGCCAATGTTCGAGAACCCTCCCAAAGCCTGGTTCAACCTGATGGGGAACTTCATCACCAGCTTCTTCCCGGAAACCGCCAAGGTTGATGTAGATTATGACTGGTTCTACCTCCCGCCGATTGATGAGCAATACGGCAAGCCGGTTCTGGTAGCAGGCGACATCTACGCGATGTTCAATGACCGCCCTGAAGTACGTGCAGTAATGGAATTCTTCACTACAGGCGAATCGATCAAGAGCTGGGTACAATCCGGCGGTGTAGTGGCGCCAATGAATGATGCTCCGCTGGACTGGTACCAGTCCGAATCCGACCGCCGGATGGCGCAGCTGGTGCAGGATGCTTCAACCCTGCGGTTTGACGGCTCTGACCTGATGCCGGGCAAGGTGGGTGCAGGCACGTTCTGGAAAGGCATGACCGACTATGTGAGCGGTACGGCTACTCTGGATCAGGCGCTGGAGCAGATCCAGTCCGGCTGGAACAACTAAGGAGCGTGTAAGCGGGACTTAGGGGGACGGAAATGATGAAGAGGGGCAGGGCAGCAGTGATGAATCCTGCCCCTCTTTTTCTTGTTAAAGAATGCTTATGTAGAGAGTTTTGCTGCGCAAAACTTATTAGGAGGAACTGATATGGATGCACAAATAAAGCCGGAGGCCGGTGCCCCAGGTACGCAGGCCAAGCAGAGAATCAGCGGCCGGGCGGTGCTTTTATCGCTGGGGGTGCTGCTCGCCAACATTGTGATTAACGGGCTGATCTTCTTATTTTTCCGCGATTCTACGCTGAACCCGCTGCTGACTGCGGTGCTTGCCGTGCTGTGGGGCGTACTGGGGGTATATCTGATCTATTACACCCTGACCTGGGCGGTTGAGCAATATCCCGATCGTATCCGCAGGAAAGTGCTGCCCTACGTATTTGTCGGACCCGCGGTTATTATCCTCGGCTGGCTGTTAATCCTGCCTGCGCTGCGGACCCTGTACTTAAGCTTCTTCAATGCTTCTTCGGAGAAGTTCGTCGGACTCAGCAACTATGCTGCAATCTTCAGCGACCATCTGATGGCGACCGCACTGCGCAACAATCTGCTCTGGGTGTTCGTGGGGACGCTGGCCTGTGTATGCTTCGGGCTGCTTATTGCCATTCTTGCTGACCGCAGCAGTTATGAACGTATCGCCAAATCGATCATTTTCATGCCGATGGCCATATCCTTTGTTGCCGCAGGCGTGATCTGGAAGTTTGTCTATTATTATCAGCCGGGCGATGAGCAGATCGGACTGCTGAACGCAATCGTAACCTATTTCGGCGGCGAACCGCAGGCCTGGACGAGTATGCTGCAGCCCTGGAATAATTTCTTCCTCATTATTATCCTGATCTGGATGCAGACGGGGTTTGCCATGGTCATCTTCTCTGCAGCCATCAAAGGTGTTCCTGACGATATTCTGGAAGCCGCACGGGTGGATGGCGCCGGTGAGGTGAAGATTTTTTTCGGTATCATGATTCCGTTTATCTCCTCGACCATTCTGACGGTAACCACAACCATTATTGTCTTTACATTGAAAATATTTGACGTCGTCATGGTGATGACGGGAGGTCAATACGATACAGAAGTAGTAGCGACACAGTTCTACCGGCAATTCTTCATGTACCGCAACTTCGGTTACGGCTCAACACTGGCTATCGTACTCCTGATCGCGGTATTGCCTGTTATTCTTATTAATCTGCGTCAGTTCCGCAAGCAGGGGGGATTCTAATGGTCGGCAAAAAGAAAAGAAAAAGCAGCAAAACCGTTGTTAACCTGATACTGGGCGTCATCTGCTTCATCTGGATTCTGCCGACGTTCGGGCTCTTTGCCTCCTCCTTCCGTCCGGCTGCGGATATTCTGCACACCGGCTGGTGGAAGGTCTTCCCCCATCAGGAGTGGAAGGCCGGCGAAACGCTGCAGCTGTCCAAGGATGTGGATCTGCGGCAGCCGATTGAGGTGAACGGTAAAACCTACAGTGATGATCAGCTCAAAGCAGGTGTGAAGGCGGATGACAGCCGCCTGATCTGGGAGAACCGCAGAGCGCGCACGGTCAATATGCAGGAGCAGGGCTGGAAGACTACGCCTGACCTGACGCTTGATAATTATAAGAATGTACTGTCCGGCAAGGAATACAAGCTTAAGGAAGCCGACGGCAGTGAGACGGTGCAGAAGGGCAGCGGATTATCGCAGGCGTTCTGGAATACGCTGACGATTGCCGTTCCGGCTACGGTGATTCCGGTGCTGATCGCTTCTTTTGCCGCATACGCCTTCGCCTGGCTACGGTTCCCCGGACGCAAGACGCTGTTCGTTATCATTATCGCGATGCTGGTGATTCCGATACAGGTTGCGCTGATTCCGGTACTGAAGGATTACACGTCGCTGGGACTCAACGGCAGTTATCTCGGAATCTGGCTGGCGCACACGGCCTTCGGTCTGCCGCTGGTTACGTACTTTATGTATAACTTCATCAGCCAGCTGCCGAAGGATCTGTTTGAATCGGCCTTCATTGACGGGGCCAGCCACTTTACCATTTTCAGCAGACTGATTCTGCCGCTCTCTGTGCCTGCGCTCGCTTCCATCGGAATCTTCCAGTTCCTCTGGGTGTGGAATGATTATCTGGTGTCGCTGATCTTCATCGGCAACCAGCCGTCGGTGCAGGTGATGTCCATGAAGATCGCCGATCTGGTCGGCTCACGCGGCAATGACTGGCATTTGCTGACTTCGGCTGCGTTTATATCAATGCTGATGCCGCTGGCGATCTTCTTCCTGCTGCAAAAGTATTTCGTCAGAGGTCTGATGGGCGGTTCGGTGAAAGGCTGAGCCCTTCGCTCAGCAGCAGGTGCCGGGTGTACATGAGTACCGCCATTTCAGGCGGCAATGTAAAGAGCGGAGGTCTGTCCCCCGGAGATCCGATGCGGCGGTCAGGAGAAATTCGCAATCAGGAGGAGAATATAGAGATGAAGATGAAGCCCTATGAACATCCGCCGGCATTATATCCTTACCGCGAGTGGAGTCTCGGTGAGGAACACTACGAGGATGAGTATAATCAGCGGAGCGAGAGCGTATTCGCGCTCGGCAACGGATATATCGGTATGCGCGGTAATTTCGAGGAAGGCTACCACGGCAAGGCGGGCACTTCCGTAGCCGGGAACTATCTGAACGGATTCTATGATTCTGAGCCGATTGTCTATCCCGAAGGGGCTTTCGGGTTCCCTTCCCGGAATCAGGCGATGCTGAATGTGACTGATGCGCGTATGATCGAACTCAGTATTGAAGGACATGATTTCCGGATGGACCAAGGGAAGGTTCACCGGTATGAACGCCGGCTGGATATGCAGAGCGGTATTCTGCACCGGGAGGTGGAGTGGGAATCCCCTGCCGGCCACCGGGTGCTGCTGGAGATCCGCCGGATGGTGTCGCTTGCGCACAAGCATCTGGCCGCAATCGACTATGCAGTGACCGCGCTGAACTTCTCCGGCACGCTGAAGTTTGAATCTGCCGTGGACGGCGAGATCCGGCGGCCGGAGGCCACCAATGATCCTCGGCTGGGCGCAGGCAGTGCCGAGCCCAGCCTGCTGCTGGAGGATACCGGCTACGACGCTGCCACCCGGAAGCTGTGGATGAAGCAGCGGACACGGCATACGCGGTTTGCGCTGCTGACCGCAGTCAGCCATGCGCTGCAGGCAAAGTCCGGCCGCGAGATGAGCCACCAGCTGATCGGACAGCGGATATCGGTGTGTTATGCTGCTGCGGTGCGCAGCGGTGAGACCGTAAGACTCACCAAATATATAACCTATCACACCTCCAAGGATTACGTGGAGGAGGAGCTGCATAACCGGAGTGACAGTGTGCTGGAGATGGCCGGAGACCTTGGATTCACCGGTCTGGCCGGGGAGCAGCAGGAATATCTGGATACCTTCTGGGCGCATACGGATGTCGAAATCAAGGGCGACCCGGCGCTGCAGCAGGGTATCCGCTTTAATGCTTTTCAGCTGCTGCAATCGGCAGGCCGGGACGGCGCGACCAATATCGGAGCCAAAGGCTTAACCGGAGAAGGCTATGAAGGCCATTATTTCTGGGATACGGAAATGTACATGCTGCCGTTCTTCACCTTCACCCAGCCTGAAGTCAGCCGGGCGCTGCTGGAATTCCGCTATGCTACGCTCGGCAAGGCGCGGGAGCGTGCGGCGGTCATGTCCCAGAAGGGGGCACTGTATCCATGGCGGACGATAGACGGCGAGGAGAACTCCGCCTACTTCCCTGCTGGGACCGCCCAGGCCCATATCAATGCCGATATTGCCTACGGGCTGAAGCAATACGTGCTGGCAACGGGCGACACGGAATTCCTGGTTGCCCAAGGGGCGGAGATTCTGTTTGAGACCTCGCGCTTCTGGGCCGATCTCGGTCACTACAACCCCGCGCGCGGAGGCGCCTTCTGCATTGATGCTGTGACTGGACCGGACGAATATACGGCGATTGTGAATAACAATGCCTATACCAATCTCATGGTTCAGGACCAATTCATATATGCCTATGAGACCGCCCTGCTTCTGCAGGAGGAATATCCTGCTGACTATGAACGCCTGCAGCTGGCTATAGGACTGTCCATGGAAGAGGCTGAGGGCTGGAGGGAAGCCGCCGGAAGGATGTTTATTCCTTTTGACAATGATCTCGGCATCTATGCCCAGGATGATACGTTCCTGGCGAAGCAGAAATGGGATTTCGAGCACACACCGCCGGATAAATATCCGCTGCTGCTGAATTATCATCCGCTGGTGATCTACCGCCACCAGGTGCTGAAACAGGCGGATCTCGTGATGGCTATGTTCCTGCTCGGGAACAAGTTCAGCCTGGCGGATAAAATCCGCAACTATAATTATTATGAGCCGCTAACCACCCACGACTCCTCCTTGTCGCCTTGTATTCACAGTATCATGTCTGCTGAGATCGGTGATTTAACCGGGGCATATGCCTACTTCGACCGCACTGTGCGGATGGATCTTGATGACATTAACCGCAACGCCAAGGACGGGCTGCATATGGCGGCGATGGCCGGCTCGTGGATGTCGATCGTGAACGGTTTTGGAGGGTTGCGGCTGTATGAAGGGGAGCTGAGCTTTGATCCTGCCCTGCCGGAGCAGTGGGAGAGCTACCGCTTCAAGATCACCGTGCGCGGGCAGCTTCTGGATATATTCGTTGATCGTGAGGTTGCCGTATATACGCTGTTGGCCGGCACGGGTCTTGAGATCCGGCATAAGGACCAGCTGCTGCGGCTGCTTCCGCAGGAGCCGGTGAAGATTTCGCTTGCGGGCCGGCTCCAGGCGGTAATCTTCGATCTGGACGGCGTCATTACCGATTCGGCTGAATATCATTATCTGGCCTGGCAGGCACTCGCCGATGAGCTGGGCATTCCCTTCAGCCGCGAGAAGAATGAACGGCTGAAAGGGGTCAGCCGGATGGAATCGCTGGAGATAGTGCTGGAGGGCAGCGGACTTGCGCTGCTTCCAGAAGCCGAGAAGCTCCGGCTGGCGGAGAAGAAGAACGATCATTACAAGCAGATGATCGGCCGTATCACCCCGGCTGACCTGCTGCCGGGGATTCCTGAGCTGCTGGATTCCCTGCGCGAGCGGGGAATCTCTGCGGGGCTGGCCTCGGCCAGCCTGAATGCGCCGCTGATTCTGGAGCGCCTCGGCGCAGCCCATTGGTTCCAGGCGGTCGCCGACCCGGCTGAGCTCCGGAAGGGCAAGCCCGACCCGGAGATCTTCCTCAAGGCGGCGGAGCTGCTTGGGGCCGCGCCGGGCAACTGCATCGGCGTGGAGGATGCGGCCGCAGGGGTCGCCGCGATCAAGGCGGCGGGCATGAAGGCTGTAGGTATTGGCAGCGCGGCGCAGCTGGGCGCTGCTGACCTGCTGCTGCCGTCTACCTCGGCGCTGGATGCCGGGAAGCTGCTGGAGCTGTGCGCGAGATAAGTGGCAGATAGGCTTGGCTGCGGTGGTGGAAAGGATGGAAGTACGGCAAGAAAAGGGGGGCGTAGTATGCTGAAGTGCTCCGCTTTGCATTTAAGTGAGATATTAGACGCCCGTGTTCCCTCAGTAGGTGGGGAACACGGGCGTCTTTGTTGAAATTCAAGAATGTATAAGTTTCACACGATTACTTCTCCTTCTATTTCCCGCTGGAATGGACCGTCCTTATTAAGGGACGGCAAAGCTATTTCTTACTGGTTAGGGATATTTTTCGCTGGGCTATCCCAGCCCTGCTCCGGGAACATTTGCCGCAAGTGATGCTTCATGTGATCCACGTAGTCCTCAACCAGCCATTGCAGCGTGACTGTAGTACCGTCGTTTCGCAGGAAGAGGAGGGCCAGCTGCTCAGCAGACAGGCGTGAAACTGCGCGCAGGACCGACTGATTCAGGCTGATCCACAGGGTCAGCACTTCTTCATGCGGAGCCGAGGCATACTGCTGGGCAGTCATCCATTCATTCTGGTCATAATAAGCCAGCTGCAGGGGCTGCGGTTCGTACTGAACCTTGATAAACCGGGTGAGATTGTTGATTGCCGAATCGCATAAATGTCCGAGTAGTTGCAAACAGGACCATTTGCCTCCCGGACGCGGTGCGGCGGCTTCCTCTGGAGTGAGACGGTTATACGCAGCGGGTACTGCTGCCAGCAGCAGCTGCAGCTCAGCAATCGTAGGCGTTAGCATCGAACCATCCTGCCTTTCAATTATAAAGTGTGAATAGGATAGGATCAGGAGTCTATCCCTGAATCAAATATAGAAACTATTAAGAAACTATTAAGAAACTATTGAGAAACTATTGCTGTACTCCTCTAATCCCGCCGAAAGTGGGCGGAAGGGGTAAATGAAAGGGATAAATCCCTCTGATTCCGCCGGAAGTGGGCGGAATGGGGAAATGAAAGGGATAAATCCCTCTAATCCCGCCGGAAGTGGGCGGAAGGAGTAAATGAAAGGGATAAAATCCCTCTGATTCCGCCGGAAGTGGGGGGAATGAGTAAATGAAAGGGATAAATCCCTCTAATCCCCGCTGGAAGTCGGCGGAATGAGTAAATGAAAGGGATAAATCCCTCTAATCCCGCCGGGATAAATCCCTCTAATCCCGCCGAAAGTGGGCGGAATGAGTAAATGAAAGGGATAAATCCCTCTAATCCCCGCCGGAAGTGGCCGGAATGGGGAAATGAGGGGCATAAGTGCCCTTGATTCCGCCAGATGCGGGCCTAAGGAGGAAATGAGGGACATAAGTGCCCTTGATTTCGCCAGTTGCGGGCCAAAGGAGGAAATGAGGGGCATAAGTGCCCTTGATTCCGCCAGATGTGGCCCAAAGGAGGAAATGAGGGGCATAAATGCCCTTGATTCCGCCAGTTGGGAGCCAAAGGAGGAGACGAGGGGCATAAGTGCCCTTGATTCCACCAGATGCGGGCCCAAGGAGGAAATGAGGGGCATAAGTGCGCTTGATTTCCCAGACGTGCACCAAAGGAGGAAATGAAGAGCATAAGTGCGCTTGATTTCCCCAGGCTTCACCGGAGCTACCCCAGAAGCAGTCTGAATGAAGCCATGCGTGGCGGCCTGGAAATCTGCATGAGCTGCCCAGGCCGTATAAGTCATATAACCGTATAAGCTCCAGCCTGATTCACCCGTTAGGGTGACTTTGTGTCTGTGTCTGTGCCTGTGTCTGTGCCTATGCCCATGTCTGTGCCTATGCCCATGTCTGTGCCTATGCCCATGTCTGTGCCTATGCCCATGTCTGTGCCTATGCCCATGTCTGTGCCTATGCCCATGTCTGTGCCTATGCCCATGTCTGTGCCTATGCCCATGTCTGTGCCTATGCCCATGTCTGTGCCTATGCCCATGTCTATCCCTATATCTATCCCTATCCCTATCCCTAAGTCGTAGCGCCCTCCTCCAGCTCCACGGGCAGGATGTATGCTGACTCGACATGCTCACCCTGCACCTGCCGCAGGATTAGATCGACGGCCAGCTTGCCCATCGCCTCCATCGGCTGGCGGATAGAGCTGATGGCGGGATACAGCAGGCTGCGAAGCGCGATGCCGTCATAGCCGATAATCCGCACATCTTCGGGAACGCGCCGCCCTCTGATCTGGCAGGCCTTCAGGGCACAGGCGGCAATGATGTCACTGCCGGCGAAGATGCCGTCCACCTCAGGATGCTCGCGGAACAGCTGGGCCAGCAGCAGCTCATAAGCTTCGAAGTCGAAGCTGTTGTTGTCCGTATGCAGCGAAACGTACTGGGCACCATGCTGCTTCGCGGTTTCTTCAAAGGCCACGCAGCGCAGATGCGATAAAATATTCAGCTTGGGATGCCCGCCGATATGGGCCAGGCGGCGGCAGCCTTTTTGAATCAGCAGGGTCGTGGCCAGCCGTCCTCCCGTGTAATTATCCGAGCATACATAAGGAATATCCGGCGAAATCTGCCGGTCAAAGGTAACCAGAGGCAGGTTCATCTGCCGGTAATCCTCTACTTCAAGCGTATGGCTGCCCATAATAATGCCGTCCACCCGGCTTGCGCGCAGCATGTTGATATACTCCTGCTCCTTCTGCTTGTCCTGCCACGAGTTGCACAGCAGCAGCTTGTAGCCTTCCCGGTAGGCATGTTCTTCAATATGACTGGTCAATTCCCCGAAAAAGGGCAGGGAAACATGCGGAATAATCAGTCCGATGATGTTTGATTTCGAGCGGCTGAGGGAGCGGGCCAGTTCATTCGGGCGGTAATTGAGCTCGTCCATCGCCTGGTGCACCTTCTGCTTCAATTCTTCACTTAAGTAACCCCTGTTGTTCAGCACCCGGGATACGGTGGTTGCCGATACGCCAGCCTTCAGCGCAACGTCTTTGATGGTCGGCATGGCCTGGCCTCCTGTCTAAGCAGTCAACTGCAAATTCATTCTAACGTGAGCGCTGTTCTCTGTCCACAAAGGCCGCAGCTCCGCTCTATTTGTTGTTTATTAAAATATCGTTTCCCCCTATAATTATAAGAAAGCGGCAAATTTAAAAGATAAGAATTCATTTGCTTTATGCAATAAATTATCCTTATCTTTTACGCTGATACCGGCCGGTGCAGAATGGGGTGCTTTTTTCGTTTAAAAGAGGGATGGGAAGTGGGTTTAACGAATTAGTATTTAGTATAATGTCGAAATTCCTCGTTTTATAATCGAAATCTGAGTTTGAGATAGATGAACGGGAGTGTGCAAATGGGTGTAGATAAAATTCATCTCAGGTTGTTAAAAAGCTTGCTCTTGCCGCTGTTTATCTTACTGTGTACGACAGAAGGCACACACGCCTACGCCGAAGAACTTCCCGCTCAGAATGTGCTGGTGCTGCATTCCTATCAGAAAGGTTTTGCCTGGAGTGATGAACAGAGTGCGGGCATTGAAGAACGCCTCAAGAGCGCAGCTGCTCTGCCTGTAATCTATACCGAGTACATGGATTGGAAACGGTATCCCAATCAGGAGAACCTCGAACACTTCTACGAAACGATCAAATTCAAGTATCAGAATATCCGTATTGATGCGGTTCTCACCACAGATGATGCAGCCCTGAGCTTTGCCATGAAATACCGAGGGGAGATTCTGGATAATGCTCCGATCATCTTCAGCGGTGTCAATGAGCTGGGTGTGGCCGGCATCCCGGACACTCACAACATCACAGGTGTTATCGAGAAGATTGATCCTACGCGTACGATCCAAATGGCGCTGGAGATCAACCCTTCCGTGAAGAAGGTTTATGTTGTTTTTGATAATTCGGAGAGCGGGTTGTCGACCGGCAAAATGGTCATGGATCAGATTGACGCGCTGAACCTGGGGCTGGAGATCCTCCCTATGAACCGCTTTTCTATTGAACAAATTAAAGCAACGGCATCCGCCCTGTCTCGAGACAGTATTGTGCTGATGACTACATACTATAGTGACTCTACCGGAAGAATTGTTGAGTTTGACAGGTTCTCAAGTGAACTGGGCAAGAGCAGCAGTGTTCCGGTGTACCATATTTATGATTTTGGACTAAACCACGGTGCCTTTGGCGGCAGTCTGATCAGCGGCAGAATTCAGGGCCAGACCTCAGCGGAGCTGGCGCTGCGCATCCTGCAGGGGGAGAGTGCGGATAATATCCCTGTTGTGACTGACAGCAATGTCCGCAATGTATTTGACTACAACGAGCTTCAGCATTTCAGCGTACCGCTGGACAAGCTGCCGGAGGGCAGCGAAATCATCAACAAGCCGTTCTCCTTCTATCAGACCTACAAAGTGCTGGTACTGAGCATTATTGTCGCTTTTGCCGTGCTGCTGACCTTTATCTTTGTTTTATTATTCTATGTACAGCTGGTGAAACGGATCAGAAGCAATCTGGAGAAAAGCAATGAACGCTTCAGCCTGGCCACCTATGGCGCGGACGCAGTAATCTGGGACGTGGACATGTCCACGATGATCTATTACTTCTCGGACAGCTGGTACGAGCTGCTGGGGTATGAACGGGATGAGGTCAATGAGACCCGCGGCGGCTGGAGAGACCTCCTGCATCCTGAGGATGCCGAGCAGGAGGACCGGCTGCGGACCCAGCATCTGGAGGGTCGTTCTTCGTATTACTACGCCGAATACCGGATGCGCAGCAAGTCGGGGGAATACAAGTGGTTCCAGGCCCGGGGCAAGGTGCTGCGTAATGCAGGCGGCGGATATATCCGGTTTGCCGGGTCGATGGTCGATGTCACCGACCGCAAAGGGTATGAGAGCAAGCTGCAGATGAGCTATCAGGAGCTGGAGTCTACCTATGAGGAGCTGACAGCACTGCAGGATGAGCTGCTGGAACAGTATAACAAGGTGGTGGAGAACCAGGCGCTGCTGCAGACCAGTGAAGAGAAGTACCGCCTGCTGGCCTATAATGATGTACTGAGCGGCCTGCCGAACCGGCTGTCGCTTTCCGAAGAGCTGAAGAAATTTATTCAGGAGCACTCCGGCGGCCATGCGGCGCTGTTCTTCCTGGACATTGATAATTTCAAGTATATCAATGATTCGATGGGCCACACCTTCGGCGATGAGCTGCTGGTGAAGGTCGGCGAGCGGCTGCTGGAGCTGTCCGACGGGCGCAGTAAGCATTTCCGCTTCGGCGGCGATGAGTTTGTGATTCTTTTCAAGGATGTAGACGGGTATAGTGAAGTGATCCGCTATGCGGACTCGTTGGTTCAGGGCTTCAAAGAGCCGTTCCAGCTGAGTGCCAGTGTTGTACATATCTCGGCCAGTATCGGGATTGCCCAATATCCGGAGAATGGCGTGAACGCGGAGGAACTGCTGAAGAATGCCGACATTGCCATGTATAAAGCGAAGGAAGCAGGCAAAGGCATTTATGTGATCTACGGGCGTGAGATGCAGCAGCATTTTGATGAGCGGATGATTATTGAGATGCATTTAAGAAACGCCATCTCCAATAACGAGCTCTCGCTGCATTATCAGCCGCTGGTGGATATCGGTTCGAACGAGATTTGGGGCTTCGAGGCCTTGATCCGCTGGAACAATCCCGTGCTGGGCTTCGTATCGCCGTTGTCCTTCATTAAGATCGCCGAGGATTGCCGGCTGATTGTGCCTATCGGGGAATGGGTGCTGCGCACCGCCTGCCAGTTCATCAAGGATCTGCAGAGCCAGGGGTATGCGGGCTACCATATCTCGGTTAACATCTCGGTCATTCAGCTGATGCTGGATGATTTCACGGATATGGTGCTTACGGTGCTGCGGGATACCGGACTTGCCCCGGAATATCTGGAGCTGGAGATTACAGAGTCGATCTTCATGGAATCCTTCGAGGCCATCAGCTCCAAGCTGGAAGCACTTAAGGATAAGGGAATCGGCATCGCGCTGGACGACTTCGGAACGGGCTATTCTTCACTGAGCTATCTGAAGCAGCTGCCGATTACCACACTGAAGATCGATAAGTCCTTCATCGACAGTATCGATACCCCGAACAACATGTCGCTGGCCAGCTCCATTGTGACCATCGGCCACGATATGGGCCTGAATGTTACTGCAGAAGGGGTAGAGACCCCGGAGCAGCTGGCTTTTCTGGAGCGGACGAGCTGTGACAAGATTCAGGGCTATTATATCAGCAGGCCTATCCCGGAAAAAGAGGTTGCGGGCTGGGTTGCCGGACGGCGTGCGGGCTGAAGCAATAAGTATACGGAATGTACTCCGTTTATAGTCTGGGTATGTAATATAACAACAAAAAGGAAACCTCCTTTTAGCAAGGGAGGCTTCCTTTTTGTTTTTTCTTTTTTCGCAAAAGTGGGGTAGGGGCTATCCCGTCTCCATAATCCTCTACTTCAGCAGCTTCCGCGCCAGCTTGACCTTGTTGCCGTAAGGCGGATAGACAATCCCGAAATCCAGTCTCGTGCTTCGCTTAACAATGCTCTTGCGGTGGGAGAAAAGCTCAAAGCTATGCTTGCCGTGATAGCCGCCTATCCCGGAATTTCCCACACCGCCGAACGGCAGATGGGTGCTGGCTACATGGGTAATGGTATCATTCACACAGCCGCCCCCGAAGGAAACGCTGCCCATCACCTGCTCCTCGACCTGCTTATCCTCAGTGAACAGATAGAGGGCGAGCGGCTTGGGGTGATCGTTGATACTCCGGATAGCTTCGCTAATCTGGCTGTATTCCATAATCGGCAGCACAGGTCCGAAGATTTCATCCTCCATCGAGGCATCGCTCCAGGAAGCCGGGTAGATCAGGGACGGCTCGATGTACAGATCCTCCGGAACAACGCTGCCGCCCAGGATCAGCTTATCGCGGTCCTGCTCAAGCATCTCTTCAATCCGCCGCAGCTGGCGTTCATTCACAATCCGTCCGTAGTCTGTGTTATGCCGGATATCCGTTCCGTAGAATGCAGTGATGTTGTGTTTGATCCGCCCGATCAGCTCAGCTGCAACATCGCTATGGACCAACAGGTAATCGGGGGCGATACAGGTCTGCCCGACATTGATCAGCTTGCCCCACACGATCCGTTTGGCCGCGGCCTCCAGATTGGCGGTCTTGTCGACAATGACCGGACTTTTACCGCCCAGCTCAAGGGTTACAGGCACTAGATTCTTCGCTGCCGCCTCCATGACAATTCTGCCTACAGGCACGCTGCCGGTGAAGAATATATAATCGAATTTCGCGTGAATAAGCAGATTTGTCGTTTCTTTCTCACCCTGCACCACCCGGATATATGCGGGGTCAAAGGTCTCCCGGATCATGTCTTCAATGACTGCCGAAGTAGCCGGGGTACTCTCGGAAGGCTTCAATACCGCGCAATTGCCGGCGGCAATAGCCCCAATCAGCGGCTCAATCAGCAGCTGGAACGGATAATTGAAAGGTCCGATGATGAGCGCAGTCCCATAAGGCTCTGCTAGAATGCTGCTCTTCGCCGGGAACATGTGCAGCGGTGATCTTACCTTAACCGGCTTCATCCAGCGCCGGAGATGCTTCATCATATAGCCGATGCTGTCCAGCGTAAATCCGATTTCGGTGGCGTACGCCTCGAATTCACTCTTACGCAGATCTTTATTCAAGGCAGCGATAATCCGGGGCTCGCTGCGCTTGATAGCGTCCTTCAGCTTCTGCAGCTGTTCCAGGCGAAAGCCGGGGGTTCTCGTGATTCCGCTGCTGAACCATTGTCTATGCTCTGCCAGCAGCTGGTCGATAGGGGGGGCGGTTAACTGCAACATGCTTGCATCCTCCTCGGGTGAATCTATAGGGACATAACAGCTTGGTTCGTCTAGTCTAGCCCGGTTTGCTCTGCACCGGGGGCGTTCTTCACAGGTTGCCTGCTGAAGAGGGCAGGCTCAGGAGGTAATCATTCATCCGGCTGCGGTCCAGCAGCGTGATTTCACTGCCCTTGAAGTCAATCCAGCCCTGATCGCGCAGGAATCCAAGCTCCCGGGACAATGAAGGACGGGCGGTATTCAAATGCCCGGCCCATTCTTTGCGGCTGAAGGGGAGCTTCAGCGTATCGGAGGCCTGCTGCGTGCCCTGCTCCAGCAGGAAGTCTATGATCCGGCGCCGCAGCGGCCCGGCGGACAGGTTCTCGATTTTCCGGTTAACAAGCACCAGCCGTTCGGACAGATTCTCAATGAAGCGGGTGAGGATATCTGTGTCCGCTGCGAATAATCGCAGCAGCTCCTGCTTGCCGATGAACATCACCTTGCAGGGTCCCGTTGCTGTTACCGTGGCGGGGGCTACATTATCCCTGCGGAATAACACGGCCTCCCCGATGGTCTGTCCTTCCTTGAGGTGGGCAATGGTAACGCTGCTGCCGGTGGAATGCGTCTTCTGCACCTCGACCCGGCCGGAGAGCAGAATTCCCAGCCGGTCAGCCGGATCGCCTTCGGCGAGGATGATGGCATTCCTGCGGTAAGTGCTGACGGTATAGGCCAGCGTATGCAGCAGTATTTCGATCTCTTCTGCGGATTTCCCGCGGAATAACAGGCAGGCTTGCAGTGCGGTAGGCTCCGGTTTCATACATTTCCTCCGAATTCATAATAATCGGTAACATCCGTTACCGATTGATAGACGAAAGTCTACTACAATTACTGGTAACTGTAAAGGCGGGACGCAGCTGTCCTGTCCAGCTATCCAATTCATAATAAGGAGTGAATGTGTAATGAGCGACATGTTTTGTTTTCAGTGCCAGGAGGCAGCCAAGGGGACGGGTTGTACGATTCAGGGGGTATGCGGCAAGACCAGTGATGTAGCCAATCTGCAGGATCTTCTGGTGTATACGCTCAAAGGTATTGCGGTGTTCGCACGCAGCGGCCGTGAGCTGGGCATTACCGATCCGGTGACAGAGAAATTTATTATAGAGAGCCTGTTCGCTACGATTACCAATGCTAACTTTGTTCCGGAACACTTCACTGCGAAGATCCGGGAGGGGCTTGCCCTGCGGGATAACTGGCGCAGCAGAATTGCGGATGCCGGAGTGATCGCGTATCTGTCTGAACATGACGCAGCGCTATGGAGCGCCAGTACGGACGGGGAACTGATGGAGAAGGCGGCAACCGTGGGTGTGCTTGCTACAGAGCATGAGGATATCCGCTCTCTGCGTGAGCTGCTCACCTATGGTCTCAAGGGAATGGCTGCATACATGGAGCATGCGGCGGTGCTGGGATTCTATGAAGCAGGCGCACATGCTTTTATGGAAAAAGCCCTGACGGCCGTGCTGGATGATACCCTGAGCGGGGGCGAGCTGACTGCCCTGGTCCTGGAATGCGGCAAATTCGGTGTGGATGTGATGGCGCTGCTCGACCGTGCGAACACGGCAGCTTACGGCAGTCCGGAGATTACCAAAGTGAATATAGGTGTGGGCACGAACCCCGGCATTCTGATCAGCGGACATGACCTCAAGGATATGGAGGAATTGCTGAAGCAGACGGAGGGCACTGGAGTCGATGTGTACACGCATAGTGAGATGCTGCCGGCCCACTATTATCCGGCCTTCAAGAAATATAGCCACTTCGTGGGCAACTACGGCAACGCCTGGTGGAAGCAGACTGAAGAATTTGATAGCTTTGGTGGCCCGGTCCTGATGACTACGAACTGTATCGTACCACCAAAAGAAAGCTATAAGAACCGGCTGTACACCACAGGCAACACAGGTTATCCGGGAGTTCAGCATATTGCAGCAGGAGCAGACGGGGTGAAGGACTTCTCCGCTCTGATTGAGCAGGCCAAAGAGTGCAGCGCTCCGGTAGAAATCGAGACAGGTGAGATTATCGGCGGCTTTGCCCATGCGGCGGTCATGAATCTAGCAGATGAGGTAGTCGGCGCCGTCCAGAGCGGCGCAATCAAACAGTTCTTCGTCATGGCCGGCTGTGACGGACGGATGAAGAGCCGTAGCTATTATACAGACTTCGCGGCGGAGCTGCCTGAGGATACCGTGATTCTTACCGCAGGCTGTGCCAAGTACAAATATAATAAGCTGGCGCTTGGCGACATCGGCGGAATTCCCCGCGTGCTGGATGCCGGCCAGTGCAATGATTCCTACTCCCTTGTGGTCATAGCGCTGAAGCTGAAGGAAGTCTTCGGCCTGGACGACATCAACGATCTTCCGATCTCCTACAATATTGCCTGGTATGAACAAAAGGCGGTAATTGTGCTGCTGGCGCTGCTGCATCTGGGTGTGAAGAACATTCACCTCGGCCCTACACTTCCGGCATTCCTGTCACCTAATGTAGCTAAGGTGCTGGTAGACAGCTTTGGCATCGGCGGCATTTCCACCGTACAGGAAGACATGGAGCGGTTTATTGCAGCGGTGTAATACAGAATAATTGACCGTTTATCCTGCGGCGCTATGTCTCACAAGACCTTCGGATGGCCGCTAATGCTAGAAATTTCCTGATTCATCCATTATTCGTGACAGAGATCCGGTAATATTCTAAAATCCTGCACGGAATACAACATTTTGCTTGTTAAACCGGCCCAAATCCAAAATTGTTGTATAAAAGGCATGAATTCTCCTGCTTCATGCGGCTTAGCGGAACAATTCTTGTATTTCATACAACAATCCTCCGCCACACCCGGCTATCTATGAAACAAAGTTGTAGAACGTACAACACTTATGACTGCACTGCTTACTTAATAGTCTTCATTCTGCCGGCAACAAGACAAGTGTGAGGATCTGATGTATGCCGTATTCTGCTAGTCCCACAGCGGGCCGGTAACTTGTCTGGTGGTTGACTAAAGCGGGGTTTGTCTATGTAACGCACAAAAAAGCGGGTCCACGGTATACTGGGGACCCGCTTTTTTGTGTATGAGCCGGCAGCTGTTACGGCAGCCGGAAAGCGGGTCCACGGTATACTGGGGACCCGCTTTTTTGTGTATGAGCCGGCAGCTGTTACGGCAGCCGGTAGACGGCGAACGGCTCCCCGCTGCGGAAGGCGGCGCTGGCCTGATCCAGCTTCTGTAGCGTTGCCGCATCCGGCCGGACGGTGAGACTCTGCAGGTTATGCTCCACCTGCTCCACCCGGGTGGCACCGACAATCACCGTGGAGACGGCCGGCCTGCTCATCAGCCAGGCCAGAGACAGCGCCGCCGGTGAAGTATCCAGCTCTTCCGCTATACTGCTAACCTGCTCCCCGAGCGAGATGCGTCCGGGGGTAAGAAAGCGGCGGAAATTAGGATCGGTTTCCGCTCTGGAACCGGCAGGGGCACTGCCGGTATATTTGCCGGTGAGAATGCCGCCGGCCAGCGGGAAGTACGGGATGATGCCGAGTCCCTGATCCAGACACAGCGGAAGCAGCTCTGCTTCAGGTGTGCGGTCGGCAAGCGAATAGCTGCACTGGATCGAGACATATTTGGCCCAGTTGCGCGCTTCGCTGATGCCCAGCGCCTTCATCAGCTCCCAGGCAGCATAATTGGAGGCCCCGATATAACGCACTTTGCCCGCAGAGATCATATCATCGAGGGTGCGCAGCGTCTCCTCCAGCGGGGTGTAGGGATCGAAGGTGTGAATCTGATACAAATCTACATGATCCGTCTTCAGCCGCCGCAGGCTGCCTTCCAGCTCCTGCATCAGATGGCGGCGGGAAGAGCCGCTGCCGTCTGGCCCGTCATGCTTTGGAAGGCCGGCTTTGGTAGCCAGAACGGCAGCATGGCGTCTGCCCTCAAGCGCGAGTCCAATAATCCTCTCCGACTCGGAGCCGACATAGATGTTGGCGGTATCGATGAAGTTGATTCCCTGATCCATGGCGGCATGAATAATGCGGATCGATGTCTCCTGATCGGCCCGTTTACCGAACGAGTTGGTTCCAAGACCCAGCGCAGATACCTGCAGGCCGCTATTTCCGAGACGCTTATAATGCATCATGATCACTCCTTATCCTTATCATTAACGTTAATTAGGCCGGCTGCGGCCAGAGACGGCGGAGCAGCTTCATTGCCGGAGAACAGCTGCAGTGCAGTATCAATAAATAATTGTACGGCAATAGAAGTCTCCTCCAGGGAATGGACGGCGATATGAATATCGCGGTAAGCATCAGGCGCAAGCTCCCGGACCACGACATTCGGCGGCAGCGACAAGAGAGAGAGCTGGGACATCACGCCGACGGCGAGCCCCTCCTTGATCATATTCAGTGCGGTAATGTAACTGTTGACCTCGTATTTCACATTCAGCCTGCTTCTGGCCCGGTGAAATAAGTCCACAACCGGAGGCTCGTAGCCCGACCGGCAGAGCAGCATAGGCTGAGCTTCCAGATCCTTCACACAAATGATCTGCTTGTGCCGAAGCTCGTGATCCCCGGGCAATACGGCGTAGAGCTTCTCCCGGAACAGCGGCAGGGAGGCGAATTCTTCGACCGGTGGTATCATCAGGCCTGCGTCAATGAACCGTGATGCCAGCCAGTCCTTCACCTCGGCGACCGAACCTTCATACAATCTGATCTCAATTCCGGGGTATTTGGCAGTGATGGCACTGATAATCTTCGGGACAAAATAGGCAGCGGCAACCGGAAAGGCGCCGATGCGGATGAGGCCCTTCTCCAGGCCTTTCTCGGCGGCAATCTCCTGATCAATCTTATCGAGGCCGCTGAGGATTCCGCGGCAGATAACCAGAATCCGCTTGCCGATATCCGTCAGCATCAATCCGCTGCGCCGGTCGCGCAGCAGCAGCTTCACGTCCAGCTCGGCTTCGAGTGCGGAGATGGCCCGGCTGACTGCGGGCTGGGTCATATTCAGCTCAAGACCCGCCTTGGTGAAGCTGCGGCTTTCAGCGATTAAGACAAATAGGCGAATTTGAGTGTTATTCATATCTAATCTGGTATGCCCCTCATGATAATAATTCATTTCAATTATGACTGGATCTATTGTATCATTTGGGAAGAAATCAGAACAAGAGGTGAACTCATGCAGAAGCGGAAGCAAACTATTGGCTTATTAGTGTTCCTGGTTATTGTCTGGGGCATCAACTGGCCGCTCTCCAAAATTGCCTTAACGTATGCCCCGCCCTTGCTGTTCGCCGGAATCCGAACGGTCATTGCCGGTATTATACTAATCATCGCGGCTCTGCCGAAGCGGAAGCAGCTGAATTTGCGGCAGCTCTGGCCCGTCTATCTGGTGTCAGCCTTCCTCAGTATCGTCTTCTACTATGGCTTCCAGACGATTGGCCTGCAGTATGTACCGTCCGGCCTCTTCTCGGCCATTGTATTCCTGCAGCCGGTGCTGCTCGGAATCTTTGCCTGGATCTGGCTGGGCGAGCGGATGTACGGGCTTAAAATCGCCGGCCTCGTAATCGGCTTCCTCGGGGTAGCCTCGTTAAGCCTTGGGGGATTAACCGGAAGTATCTCGCCTATAGGCGTCCTGCTGGCCTTGGCCAGTGCACTCAGCTGGGCGCTGGCTACGGTCTACACCAAACGTAACGCAGCCAGAGTAGATATGCTGTGGATGACCGCGATGCAGATTATGATCGGCGGGGTGATCCTGCTGGCGGCCGGCTCAGCTTCAGAGAGCTGGGCGGATATTACCTGGAGTAGTACTTTTATATTAAATACACTGTTCATCGCGGTCTTCGTGATTGCGCTGGGCTGGATGGTATACTTCAAGCTGATCAATGAAGGAGAGGCCGGCAAGGTAGGCTCGTTCACCTTTCTGATTCCGCTGATTTCCATCGGCTCCAGTGTAGTCTTATTGCATGAACAGATTACGGTGAATCTGGTCATCGGTATGCTGCTGATTGTAAGCAGCATTATTCTGGTGAATGTCAGGCTGGGCCGGAATGCCGGGAGTGTCCTGCAGACCCCGGTACCCGGTCTGGGCAAGGAATAAACAACGGCTGCTCCCTCAGAAGAGGGGCAGCTGCTCCCTCAGAAGAGGGGCAGCCGTTTTTACTTGTCAGGGGTTACATTACAGCAGGCTTAGACCGTTTCTGCGTCCGCGTCCCGCAGGATCAGTTCTCCGCCGGACTCCAGGATACTGTTATGGGAACGGGCGATATTAATGAGGACATGCTCCTCCTGGAGCAGTTCAATGTCTTCACACAGATTACGCAGCAGCCGGGAGAAGCTGTTCAGAACACTGTCAGTGATAAACTCGGTGAACTGCCCCGGATGGGTAAAAACCTCCAGCATCTGCTTGAGCTGATCCGTACCGGGCTGGGAAGCCCCTTCCATGCACAGCAGTGCGGATTTAAGATCGCTGATCAGACACTCTATATGGCTGTACTTATCCTCCAGCAGCAGCATAACCACCAGACCGTATTTCACGGATTGCTGGCGGGATTCTACATTCTTGGCCAGCAGCCGGGCGGCTTCCCGCAGTCCGCCAACTTCAGTCAGCAGCAGACTGGAGAAGCGGTGCAGGCGGTGCTGGTGTACCCCGGCAAGTCCGGTGTGCAGGCTGCAGCCGGTTACTTGACCGCTTATATAGATACTGCCGGTAGCCGTAATTGTAGATTGGCAGACGTTGCCGTAGACATACACATTCCCTAACGCCTCAATACACATAGGGCCTTCAATATCTGAGGGTACAACGATGTCACCTGCAAACATAATCTCACGGGCCGTTGCCGCCATTTCCTTGGTGATGAGGCATAGGGCCGGGAAATCGCAGGTTGTGACGCTGCCGGAGTCTCCGCAGATGCGGGGTCTGCCCGTACGCAGAGCCGCGATCTCCCCGTTTGGAAGCAGCCGTGCATTGTCTCCGGCTGCGAAATAAATATCCTGCGGTGGAGGTGGAGGCAAGATGCCTCCTTCTACGTCAAATCCGGGAAATCCCTCTTCGGGCGGCAACTTGCGGGCAAAGACCTCTCCCTCTCTGGCGAAGGGGGCTCCCGGAAACCGGAGATAATCTAAGGAATCTGCAGCTTCCGCAGTTCGCCCCTCCCGGAGCATTCCATTGCCTGTGAGCGTATGCTCCGGTAGGGATAGCTGCAGCCTTGATTTCTTGCCGGGCAGCGGGGCTCTCCCTTCTGCGATACAGACAGGGAGATATGTAGGGTTGTTCAGTTCGGCGTATAGGGCCGGGATATTCAGATTCCGCAGAATGGAGCGGTTATCCAGCGAAGAGAGAATCTGTTCTATGGTGAGCGTGGACAGCAGCATCGCCCGGTTAGGCTCGGCCCGGACTGCGGCTTCGAAGGAAGCCGGACAATTGACCAGATTCCAGGCGTACTTCTCTGCACGGTACAAGGTGAAATGCACTTTGAGCTTGTCAGGTGAAACTGTAATCTGATACTGTGGCTTCTCGCAAATTTCCCAGGTAATATGATCCGCTGAGGTAACCTCAATAGGCTCTGTAACGGTCTTCCAGTTGATCTTCAGCACTACAGGATGAACAGCAGAGATCCGGGCGGGCTTGCCGCCAGAGAGCGGGGGAGTAATGAAGATCTGATTATTCTGCACAAGGATGATTCCATCCTTATCTCCATTCATCCCGCCGGAAGTCTGGCCCTCCACAGAGAAAGAATCCAGGAATCCGGTACGTTCAAGCATCAAGGATTCCACGAAATCATATCGGGTTGGTTCGATGAATTGCTGCGGCATTAGCTTAACCTCGCTTTTTCGTATAATCAATGGCATTCGTACAGAAAAGAGCATCATAAAGCCTGAGGGATCACCCGGTGACTGATGGCTTACGTGGTCTCTATTGGCAGCCTGGCGACCATAAACGCGGAGTCTCTGCATTCTTAGGCCCATTGCTTTGCGTCCTACCCTTTCAGGAAGTTTGCCTTTAGAAATAGATCAATGATATACACTCAGCATGAGGCGATTTCAATCGACTGTAATCGACAAAAAAGGTCATAACTGGTTCCTGCGCTGCAGGAACTTCTGCAAACAAGCTTAATTCTAGTACTTAAGGAGCTATTTTTCAACTGTATTCTGCCAATTTATCAATAATCTTAAAATGTGCAGCTCTAAGTTGCCTGAAAAACTGGTTTCCCAGCGCTTACAGCTTATGGGAGGACCCCTTCTGACAAAGCCGTTGTTGCTCAACCCGTGCTGCTAATTGAATTATTGTACAAACAATGATATGTTTCAGCCCTATGACTGCCAATAATCCGCTAAAAATCAATGCGTGTAAATTCCAGTTGAACCGAGAGGGCAGAGTGGAAGTGAATTGAAATTCAATGACTTGTCGGTCATTGAATCCTGTGCCCATAGTCAGAGCTCACAGGGCACTTTATTCCTGGAGCATCATATGCTGCTGTTCGTGCCGAAAGGGAATTATACGATCCGTTATGCGGGGCTTGTGCATGTGGTGCAGGAGAATCAAATGGTGCTGCTGCCCAAGTCCATCGCCGTTGAATATGAGAAATCGGGCCAGCCGGATAACGGTTATCTGCTGGAATGTAGGCAGGCAGTGACCATCCTCCGGTACATTTGCCGCTGGGCATTGACACGCTGGCCCGGTACAGTGAGAAGGCGGAGCAGTTCGAGCAGGAGATCAGCACTTGGCATAGTGTTATTACGGGAACAGATCATGAGGATGTATTCTAAAGCTGAATAGGCTTAACCGCACAGAAAAAAAGGGACGCTCCCAAGCTTATAGCTTATGGGAGAGTCCCTTTTGTATGAATCGTATAGCGCGCGCCGGTGCAGCCTTGGCGGGCTGTGCTGCGGCTGAGATTGCCGCATAATCGGCACGTTCGATCTCTTCAAGAATCCGGTTCAGATGCGAGAACACCGCGCCAAGATCACGGAATGCGGCGAGCGGGCATTGGCCCTGCAGCTCAGAGAACCAGGCCAGCTGCACATCACGGGCGCGGCGCAGGCTCTCGGGGAGCGAACGCCCGCATTCCGCATCCGACAGCGTCCGGGTTCCATATAAGGCAATGCAGTCTGCAGTTGCCGTCACGACCTCTGTCATCCAGTCGGCTGCGGCATAATGGGCAGGGAGCAGCGAGAGCTCTTCGGAAATTCCTTTGACGTAGGAATGCACCCTGCTGAGATGGGAGGTTGCCTGTGACAGCGTACCGAGCTCTTTGCGGCACTGGTAATGGGAGAGCGTGAAGTGAAGCTCCTTCTGCAGCTGCTTGCTCTTGCCCAGCAGTTCACCGGAAAGCTTAAGCGCGGTCAGCGCCTGCGTAGCATCCCGTCCGCCGGACGTCAGGCCGGTTAAGGCATCGGACAGTGTCAGGCTGCCCCTCAGTGCCAAGTCTTTGACCTTGACGAACCCCTTGGGCGGAACGATAATCATATTTATGATTAAGGCAATCAGTACACCGATTAAGGTTTCGGCGACTCTCCAGACGATGTACCCATCATGATAGAAGGTGAGCGCCAGGACGGAAGTGACGCCAACCTGTGAAACGGCCTGGATATTAATCCGGCAGGCGGTGGCTACGCCTATGCCGAGCAGCAGCATCAGCAGGATCGAGAGCGCACCAACATCGAAGAAGCGGCCCACAACCAGACTGGCGATTCCGCCTAGCACAATACCGAGCAGCCGGTACACCCCTTTTTCGAGGGAGGCTTTGACGCTGCTCTGGGTGATAAGAATCGCCGCCAGCGGCGCAAAGTACAGATAACGGTCGCCATACAGGCTGTGTACCGCGAGCCAGGATAGTGATGCAGCAAGGGTAACACGTATCATATAAAGGGATAATCCGAACTTCTCAAGGCGGTCTTGTAACCCCTCGTTCATGGTAGTCATCTTCTTTCGCAAATGTAAGAAAAATTTTATGTTTTTCAGCCGTTTTCATTATAGCACCTCAAAACAGGCCCCGCCGGGTCCATTTTTTACGAACTTGTTAAGTTTCTGCAATGCATTTAATAATGTAAGCTATCGCATATATAGGATTATTCCTATATGCTATATATATTGAAGTCTGCCCGACATGGGGAGGAATTGTCGCTTATCCGCGCTGAGCATGCTGTTTCTGGATTGTCTCCCGCAAGAAGCGGGTAAAATAGGTTGTACTACATAAGTTAAGGGAGGTTGTTAGCTATAGCTACCCCGGAAGGCACTATTATTTCATTTGATCAGGTTATTAAGCAATATGACGACGAAGAGGCTGTATTAAAAGGCGTGAGCTTCGAAATTGAACGCGGTAAATTCTATACTCTGCTGGGCCCCTCGGGCTGCGGGAAAACGACCATTCTGCGACTCATCGCCGGCTTCGCCGAGCCGACTGAAGGTTCTATTTATCTGAACGGTAAAATCATCAACCACATTCCCGCCAACGAGCGGCAGGTCAATACGGTATTCCAGGACTATGCGCTGTTTCCGCACCTGAACGTATTCGAGAATGTGGCTTTCGGACTGCGGATTAAGAAGCTTAAGAAGGATGTTATTAATCAAAAGGTGCAGGAAGCGCTGCGCTTCGTCAACCTGGTCGGCTATGACCAGCGGGCCATTAATGAAATGTCCGGAGGACAAAGACAGCGGGTCGCAATTGCACGCGCGATTGTCAACGAGCCGCAGGTTCTGCTGCTGGACGAGCCGTTATCGGCACTGGACCTTAAGCTGCGCACGGAGATGCAGTATATTCTGCGGGAAATGCAGCAGCGGCTGGGCATCACCTTCATTTTCGTTACCCATGACCAGGAAGAAGCGCTGGCAATGTCCGACTGGATCTTCGTCATGAACGGCGGAAAGATTGAGCAGAGCGGTACGCCTAATGATATCTATGATGAACCGATCAACCGGTTCGTGGCGGATTTCATCGGCGAGTCGAATATTGTACCGGGCGTAATGATTGAGGACTATGTGGTTGAGTTTAACGGCCACCGGTTCGAGTGCGTCGATGCCGGTCTGAAGCCGAATGAATCTGTGGAAATTGTGATCCGTCCTGAGGATCTGGAGATTGCCACCGTTGAAGCGGGCAAGCTCAAAGTGCGCGTAGATTCCCAGCTGTTCCGGGGAGTGCATTATGAGATCAGCTGCTATGACGGCTCGGGTCACGAATGGCTGGTCCATTCCACCCGCAAGGCGGAGGTCGGCAGCGAAATCGGGCTGTATTTTGATCCGGAAGCGATCCATGTTATGCGTTTCGGTGAAACGGAGGAAGAGTTCGACAAACGTCTGGAGGCTTACGGCGAGGTGGAGAGCCATGAAGAGTAAGGGCAAGTCGTATTATCTCATCCCGTATTACCTGTGGATCGCGCTGTTTGTCATTGCGCCGGTGCTGCTGGTTATCTATTACTCCCTGTTCGATCTGGACGGGAAGCTGACGCTGGATAACTACGTCAATTTCTTCACACCGGTATATATGAGAATGATGCTGAATTCCTTCTGGTATGCTTTTCTGATCACACTGTTCTCGCTCTTGGTGGCATATCCGGCTGCTTATCTGCTGACGCGCACGAAGCACAAGCAGCTGTGGCTGCTGCTGATTATTCTGCCGACATGGATCAATCTGCTGCTGAAGACGTATGCCTTCATCGGTATCTTCGGCACCTTCGGCCCGGTCAACAATTTCTTTGATCTGGTGGGGCTCGGGGAGCAGCAGATCCTATTCACCGGCTTCAGCTTTGTGTTTGTGTCCGTCTATATTTTCATTCCATTCATGATTCTGCCGATCTTCAGTGCACTGGATGAGATGAATCTGTCGCTGGTGGATGCTGCGCGTGATTTGGGCGCCTCCGGCTGGACGACGTTCCGGCGGGTTGTATTCCCGCTCACGATCTCCGGGGTCCGCTCCGGCTGCATGGCGGTATTCATTCCCGCGCTGTCGCTGTTTATGATTACGCGTCTGATTGCCGGCAACCGGGTGATTACACTCGGCACCGCCATTGAGCAGCATTTCCTGGTCACACAGGATTGGGGCATGGGCTCCACGGTTGCGGTATTCCTGATCGCCATTATGGCGCTGTTCATGATTCTTACGGGCAGCTCGCGGAAAGGAGGACGCGCGTGAAGAGCAAGAATAGAAACAAAATCAAAAATAAAAACGGGATCGCGAATATCTATCTGGTGCTGGTCTTCCTGGTTCTGTACGCGCCGATTTTCTATCTGATGTACTACTCGTTCAACAGCGGCGGAACCATGCATGAATTCGAGGGCTTCACGCTGGATTATTACCGCGAAGTCGTGGCCGATACCCGGCTGATGATTATTATGATTAACACACTGGTCATTGCGCTGCTGTCCTCGGCGATTGCAACGCTGATTGCGATCATCGGAGCACTGGCGATTCAGCATGTCCGCAGCCGCCGGGCCAAGAATACGCTGCTCTCGCTGAATAATGTGCTGATTGTCAGCCCGGATGTAATTATCGGAGCCTCCTTCCTGATCCTGTTCACGATTGTTGGGATCAAGCTTGGCTTCACCTCCGTTCTGCTCTCGCATGTGGCGTTCAGCATTCCGATTGCCGTCATTATGATCCTGCCGCATCTGCAGGAGATGAGTCCGACACTGACCGACGCCGCCCGGGATCTTGGGGCCACGCGCCGTGATGTGCTCACGAAGGTGATTCTGCCGATCATCAAACCGGGGATCTTCAGCGGATTCTTCATGGCCCTGACCTATTCCCTGGATGATTTCGCGGTAACCTTCTTCGTAACAGGCAACGGATATTCCACCTTGTCGGTTGAGATCTATTCGAGGGCGCGCCAAGGGGTCTCATTGTCGATTAACGCACTGTCGACACTGATCTTCCTCTTCACCATCCTGCTGGTAATAGGCTACTACTACCTTAACCAGCGGAAGAGCCGTCCGGCTATGCATATTGCAGAACCGGTTGCTGAAGCGGGGGTGCCTAGATGAAACAGCTGGTAAATACATTTCTGGCGATTCTGATCGTAGCATTCGGGCTGATGTTCCTGGCCTCCAGGCTGAACTCGGCCGAGGGCTATTCCGGCGGCAATACGCTGACGATCTACAACTGGGGCGATTACATCGATCCCGAGCTGCTGGAGCAGTTCCAGGAGGAAACCGGCATTACGGTGATCTACCAGACCTTTGACTCCAATGAGGCGATGCTGACCAAGGTTGAGCAGGGCGGTACGGTCTTCGATGTCGTGGTCCCTTCCGACTATGCCATTGCCAAGATGCGGGAAGAGAACCTGCTGCTGCCGCTGGATCACAGCAAGCTTCCGAATCTGGCCAATATCGGTTCCAAATTCATGGATCTGTCCTTTGATCCCGGCAACCTGTATTCGGTGCCTTATTTCTGGGGGACGGTAGGTATCATCTACAACCCTGAGATGACGGAGGGCATCGATTTCAGCAGTTGGGATTCGTTGTGGGACAAGCGGCTGGACAATAATATCTTCCTGGTCGATGGAGCACGCGAGGTGATGGGCATGGCGCTGAACAGTCTGCACTATTCTGTCAATGACAGGAATGAAGAACATCTGCAGGAAGCGCTGGCCAAGCTGAACCAGCTGTCGCCGAATGTGAAAGCGATCGTCGGCGACGAGATCAAGATGCTGCTGGCGAACGAAGAGGCGGCTGTCGGAATCGTCTGGTCCGGCGATGCTTCAGAGATTATGGATGAGAACGACAAGCTGGATTACGTTGTGCCTGAAGAAGGCTCGAACATATGGTTTGACAACATGGTCATTCCGCGCGGAGCAGCCAATATCGAAGGGGCACATAAGTTCATCAACTTCATGCTCCGCCCGGATGTGGCGGCGCAGAATACGGAATACGTCGGCTACTCTACGCCGAACGTTCCTGCCCTGAAGCTGCTGCCGGAGGACATCTCCGGCGACGAGCGCTTCTACCCGCCCGCCGAGATCACAGACCGGCTGGAGGTCTATGATAACCTCGGCAAGCGGATGCTTGCCCATTATAACGAGCTGTTCCTGAAGTTTAAGATGAATAAGAAGTAGGTTGCCGGTCATTGGAGTGCCCGCATGCGGAGGTTTCGCATGCGGGTTTTTTTTGCTGGGGGGAGAGAAGGGGGGGAGGCTGGAGGGATAAGGTTAGAGGGAGGGAGAGAAGGACGAAGCTGGAAGGCTAGGGTCAGAGCACAGGTGGGGGACATGACTTGTTGGAGAATTGTATGGCCCTCACCGGCACTGAAGGAATAGGCAGTATTAGTTGGATTTTCTACACTTGCTGGTGAACGAATGAACCCTGCGAATACAGCAGTTGGATAAACCGAAACAGCACTTAAATTATTACATTTCACCCAAAGTAGCTGAAACCACCCAAATTAGTTGCTGTTTTTCCACTTGCTTGCCCACGATCCTACGAAATCGACAAATTAAGATACCTTTTTCCACTTACTGTTACAGCAGTTGATTCGCGGCACTACAGCCTACAGCCAGCAGCGGGTTCAACGATCCACCTGAAGGTTGGTGGCGGTTCTGTTAAAGCTCAGCGTACTTTTCGGATACTTGTTACTGGGCAAACGTCGAGCGGACAAAGTATAGTGGTGATCCACTTGATGTTGCAATGTTCATCTACGTCAGTCTACGGCCCGCAACGGGTCGCATTAAGCTGGTCCGCTGCCCGCAGCCGTAACATTAAATTTGGTCTGCTGCGGAACCGCAAGTAGATTGCTCCTTATGCAGACTAATTAAAATATTCAAGCACACTGCGCTTCAGCTCATACCGTGCGGTCCGTTCCTGATTACTGGTGGGGACGGGAAGAAGCCAGCCTTTGTCAGCCAGATTGTGTAACGTCCGGACCGCAGTTCTATAATCGACGGTGAAATGCTGCTTAACATCCTGAGGACGGATGGGCCGGGCGAGTTGAATAGCTAGCCGGAGTACCTCCTGTTCCATAAGCTGCACACGGGATACAGGTGCTTCAGCAGGCTGATATCTGCCCAGCACCATTCGCAGCAGGGTCATACAAAGCTCAGGGCGCTGCTCAACATCATCGTACGCGAATGAAATCACATGATAGCCCATAGCATACAGGAACGTTTCGCGGTTTAGCTCACTGCAGTATTTTTGGCGGTCCATGTCGCGTACATGGGAGGAATACCCTTTGATCTCGATAATCAGCTTCACGTATCCGGGCAGCCAGACAAAGTCTGCATAATAGGATCTTCCCCGCCAGTCCATGACCTCGTATTCTGGATGCAGCCCTTCAAAATGTCCCCGCAGCGGCCACCAGACTTTATTCAGAAACAGGATCTCGGCATGCCTATGCCCCCGCTCCAAGCGCGCCCGGCGTTCTCCTTCAGGTCTGCTGCTCAGATGCCCGTCAATAAATTTCAAATGTGCTTCTTCAAATATCATTAGGCTCCAACCTCCCCGTAAAAATAGAAAACGCCCCGGCTCCCCCAATTGGGGAAAACCGGGACGTTCTTCGTCTCGCTGTTATTAAGTATAGTCTACGAGCTTGATTATAACTAGAATATAGCAGGAAAAGTTTCTATTTCACACCGATCCGCATGCGGTAGCTAATTAGCACCTGCAATGTCCGGTCCTGGAAATAATCTTCCACCTCTGCAGAGAACTCAGCAATTTCCTGCTCTAGTGAGGCAGAACCAAGCTTCAGGACGGACTGGATGCCGCCTTGGCTGAGGGCCAATCCGATATAGCGCCGGGCATCGCATGATTCTGTATTATGAAAAACAATTTCTCTCGCATAGGAAAATAATCCGCTGGCTTTGATACGGCCAAGGTGTCCTTCTTTGTCCCATTTACGGGCCTGATCGGCAACGGGCTGGAGCCCGGCAAGAAGGGCATCCGAAGTGGCAATCAGCCTATTGTAACGGGCTTCGACAGCAGGCTGCAGCACCAGAGGCCAGTCGCAGTCATAGGCAGCGAACACTCCGCCGGGACGCAGGCAGCGGGAGATTTCCTGAAGTGTGCTGGCCGGGTCCATCCAGTGGAAAGACTGCGAGCAGGTAATGATGTCGACGCCCTCTGAGGCGAAGGGAAGCTGATTGGAGTAGCCTTGGACAAAAGACAAGACCTGCGCCCCGTTGTGCAGGCGGTTCAGCTTCTCCTGCGCTTTGCCCAGCATATCCGGATTGGGCTCCACTCCGGTTACGGAGTCGGCGGCGTCTTTCCACAGGAAGGTGGACAGACCGGTGCCGCAGCCTATATCAGCGACCACGGCCGGACGGCGGCCCAGGTAATTACTCAGCAGCTCAATAACCAGCGGCGGCGCTTCGGGCCGGTAACGGTCGTATTCGTCCTGATATCCCAAGAAGCGGTCAATATTAGGCTTGCTGTTGCCTGAAGGAATCATTGGAATCAGCCTCCATAGGAGTTTTGTTTGTTCTTTATCATAGATAGTCCAAGCGGCAATATTCAAGAAGCCGGATAAACTAGGCGGATAAAAAGCTATCAACTTCTGAGCTAGCGCAGCAGCTCCGGATCAATGGCAGGCACAAGACCCTCAGCAGCCGCACGGGTCAGCAGGGCAGAGATTGCCGCGTAGCCGTCCTCGCCCAGGTTCATCGTGAACTCGTTGACGTAAAGATCAATATGCGATTTGGCTACTTCCGGGGAGAGCTCCTGGGCATGGCTCAGGACATATTCCTGGCAGTCCAGGGGATGATCCCAAGCATACTGCAAAGAGCTGCGGATCCAGCCGGTAATGGACTCGTGGTCCAGATCCCGGCGGGCGATGATCGCGCCCAGCGGAATAGGCAGGCCGGTGTCGCTTTCCCACCAGCTGCCGAGGTCAGTCAGCAGGTTAAGATTGTAGGACGGGTAGGTGAAGCGGGCTTCATGAATGACCAGCCCGGCATCAATCGTGCCATTCTGTACTGCAGGCATGATTTCATCGAAGGGCATGACGACGATCTCGGCCGGGCCGTCCGGCACCTGCTGCGCAGCCCACAGCCGGAAGAGCAGGTAGGCGGTGGAGCGCTCGCTTGGCACAGCTATTCTGCGGCCGGATAGCTGACGCGGATGTTTGATGGCACCTGCACCTTTGCGCGTCAATACGAGCGGGCCGCAGCCCCGTCCAAGCGCACCGCCGCAAGGCAGCAGCTTGTACTTATCCAGCACCCAGGGAAGCGCAGCGTAGGAGATCTTAAGCACTTCCGGACCAGCTCCGTCTGCCGCGAGACCGTTGGTGATATCGATATCGGCAAAGGTCACCTCCAGCTTGGGTGCATCCGGCACCAGCCCGTGCGCCCAGGCATGAAATACGAAGGTATCGTTGGGACATGGAGAAAAAGCAATATGAAGTTCGGTTGTCATTACAGCACCTCCAGTAGAATAGCCGCTGCCGCTGTGAGGGCATCCAGGGCTTCTTTGATCTTCCACGCGGCCCGGTCGCGCGGGCCGACCGGGTTCGAGATCGCGCGCAGCTCCAGCGCTGCGATTCCCAGGGCCCGGGCGGCCACGGCGACCCCGT